>JAISOR010000079.1 GCA_031275535.1 Treponema sp.
CCCACCCATTGAACCGCCGTGTACGGATCCGTACGCACGGTGGTGTGAGAGGACGGCTACTCAGTTAATGGGTAGCCTCCTACTCAATTATACTTTTCAAAAATTTAGCCCAATTTCGCCTAACGTTCCGGCTGTTTTATACATTTTCTCGACTATTTTTGGGTCCCTTTTTATGTATTATTTCTCATACAATTATGCCAACCAATTGTGCATAACGCGCTTCATGTCAATTCGCTTTATGGACAGAGCCCGCAGAACTATTTATAATAGGGTTGCTAAAATTATTGGAGGCGCCTATGTCAGCGATTTTTACCCGCCGTTCGGTGCGTAGTTTTCTGGAAAAACCGGTGGAACCGGAAAAGATGGAACGGATCCTTAGGGCCGGAATGGAGGCCCCCTCGGCCCATAACCGGCGGCCCTGGGAATTTATCGTCATCACCGGGGAGGCTGACCGGATGGCCATTGCGGAGATGAGTCCCTATGCGAAGATGGTAAAGACCGCGCCGGCGGTGATCGGGGTTTGCGTAGACCTTAGCCTGGGAGCGCCGGGGGATGAAGAAGACGCCTGGTGGGTGCAGGACCTTTCGGCGGCCACGGAAAACATCCTCCTGCAAATTACCGAAGAGGGCCTGGGCGGGGTTTGGCTCGGCTGGTATCCCGCTAAAGAACGGGTCCGGGCCTTTGCGGAACGGTTTGGCTTTCCTCCCCAGGTACTGCCCTTCTCCCTCGTTGCCCTGGGGTATCCTGCCAAGCCCGTAAACGCGGCGGACCGTTATGACGAAGGCCGGGTCCATTACGGCGCCTATGGGAAGAAACGGCCCGGATGAAACAGACCATCCTGATCATCGACGGCATGGGCGGCGGCATCGGGGTCCAGCTTATCGGTAAAATCCGGGAAGTAATTAAAGAGGATGCGGAGATCATAGCCCTGGGGACCAATGCGGTGGCCACGGAACGGATGGTCAAGGCCGGCGCCCACCGGGGAGCCGCCGGGGAGAACGCCATCCGGGTTTCGGCGGCCCTGGGGGACTTTATCCTGGGGCCCATCGGTATCGTCATAGCCAACAGCCTGATGGGGGAAATAAGCGGCCCCATGGCGGAGGCCATCCTCGCCGCTCCGGGGGAGCGGATCCTCCTGCCCCTGCAGCACGACCACTTTTACCTGGCCGGGATGGAACCCATGCCCCTGGCAAAGATGATCGAAAGGGCCGTGGAATTCCTGAAGGAACGGATGGAGGCCCGGACCAAGAACCCCTAAGCAGTGTGAAGAGTGGGGAGTTGAGAGTGAAGTGGGTCGAGAGCGGCTCGGCGAGTGAATGCGTTGGGGGAAGAAAGTGTGGAGTGGGAAGTGAAGAAAGTGTATACTTTGCGGGGAGCAGCGGGGCGGGGAAAATCCGTCGATTAGCCGCTGGCTTATGCGGGGAGCCGCCTCTTCCCCCATATAAGGAACGCCCGGGCAATTTTTTGAGTGGGCCCTATTACCTTTTCCTTATGGGTTTCCTTTTCCGGGGCCCAAAGAACCCGTTTGCACGGGGGAGGTGCTGCCAGTATTCCCAAAACACGCTCAATGTTTCGCGTGCCGTTTTTGGGCGTATCCGGGCTACCCAGGAGAAAACGCACCGGTACGGTGAATCTGCTGTAATGTATCCCGGATAAACGGTAAACGCTTTGCCCTGGGCGGTCCTGGGCCTCATTGACAAACAGGGACATACAATGCTATACCTTCCCATAAGGGCATGAAACCCGGCGGCCGTCTTCTGATGAACAGAAGGTCCCTATATTCGCAGTACTACCATCAATGATCCCATGAAGGGATATCCGGAAACACAATCCGGTCGGAGATGAACTCCTTATGTTCCGGCTCGTTCAAAAACGGCGCCCGGATTTGACGCGGGGAGATTATCGATGACCCTGGACGAAAAATATCAACGGCTTCTGGAAATCATCCGGGAAAGGGGCAGCGCGGCTGTGGCCTTCTCCGGCGGGGTGGATAGTTCCTTTCTCTGCCATGCCGCGGCGGAGGCCCTGGGGTCCCGGGCAATCGCCATCACCGTGGTTTCCCCCATGCTCCCCAAAAGCGAAATCGAATGGGCCAGGACCGTGGCCCGCAAGACCGGAATCGAACATGTTCTTATAGAAGAATCCGAAATAGACGATGCGGTGGCGAAGAACCCCCGGGATCGCTGTTATTTTTGCAAAAAAATCGAATTTGGCCATATCCTCGCCGCGGCGCGGGAACGGGGGATCGCCGCGGTCCTGGACGGTTCAAACTACGACGACCTTTCGGATTACCGCCCCGGCCTGCGGGCCCTTGCGGAACTCCGGATTGTCAGCCCCCTCCGGGAGGCGGGGCTGACCAAGGCCGAAATCCGGGAACTCTCCCGGCGTTTCGATCTTCCCACCTGGGATAAACCCGCCTTTGCCTGCCTGGCCTCCCGCATCCCCTACGGCGAGGGGATCGACAAAGAAAAGCTGGCCCGCATAGAAAAGGCGGAGGAGATCCTCCGATCCGCCGGCTTCCGCCAATTCCGGGTCCGATCCCACGGGGACATGGCCAGGATTGAAACGGCCCCGGAAGAACGGCGGCGTTTCTTTGACGAAGCATTTTTGGATACTATTTCCCGGGCCCTCAAGGCCCTGGGGTTTTTGTATGTGGCCTTTGAACTGGAAGGATACGTGATGGGAAGTTTAAACAGGGAAAGACCAATGGAGGTGAAGGGTGAAGGTGCTACACTTTGATTGTTTCGCGGGTATCTCCGGAGATATGGTTCTGGGGGCCCTGGTGGATCTGGGGCTTGATCCCGGCGCGCTGCGGGAGGAATTGGGCAAGCTGGGTCTTGCGGGATGGAAGCTGAACTTTACCAGGGATGAACGCTGCGGGATCAACGGGACCCGGGCCATTGTGGATCTGGGGGACCGGCACGATCACCACGCCCCGGAGGAGGAGGCCCCTGCCGGGGAGTCCGGTTCCCGGGGGGATCACCACGAACATCCGCACGAACACCACCATGAACAGCATGAACATCCACACGAACAGCACGAACACCACCACGAACAGCACGAACATCACCATGAACAGCACGAACATCACCATGAACAGCACGAACAGCCACACGAACAGCCACACGAACAGCACGAACACCACCACGAACATCCGCATGATCACCACGAACATCCACACGAACACGGGCACCATTCGTGGAAGGAGATCCGGGAGCTGATAAAAAATTCGGCGGTCCGGGAGGGGGCGAAGCGGCGGGCGCTGGATATTTTTTCCCGGATCGCCGGGGCGGAGGCCCAGGTCCACGGGATGGCGGAGGAGGAGGTGACTTTCCACGAGGTGGGGGCCATGGATTCGATCATCGATATTGTGGGAGCCGCTGTCGGCCTGGACCTGTTAGGGCCGGACCGCATCACCGCCTCGGAAGTAGAGCTGGGGGGCGGAACGGTCCATTGCGCCCACGGGGTCCTTCCGGTCCCCGCCCCGGCCACCCTGATCCTCTGCCGGGGTATGCCGGTAAAGACCGGGGGCTTCCAAAAGGAGATGACCACCCCCACCGGCGCGGGGATCCTCGCCTCCTGTGTGGATGAATTTATCAGCGGCGGGAGTTTTGTGGAACTAAAAACCGGCTACGGCATCGGCGCCCGGAGGCTGGACAAACCCAATGTACTGCGGGTTTCCTGGCGGGAAGCCGGCGCGGGGGGGGAAGTCCCCTTGCGCCGGGGGGACCGCGGGGAACAGAGCCCCTGGAACGAGGAGGAGCTTACGGTGATGGAGGCGAACATCGACGATATGGGCGGCGAGGCCCTGGGCTTCCTGATGGAGAGCCTCTTTGCCCAGGGCGCCCTGGATGTGAGCTTTATCCCCTGTACCATGAAGAAGTCCCGGCCGGGGACCCTGGTCACCGTGCTGGGAAGGCCGGAAAAACTCGACGCCCTCAGGCGGACCCTGTTCCAAAGATCCACCACCATCGGCTTCCGGGAACAGCGGGTCCGCAGGGTTTCCCTAAGGCGGGAAGAAGACCGGCTTACCGGAAATTTTGGGGAGGCCCGCTTAAAGAAGGTGTTTTTGGGGGATCGGGAACTGCGATCCAAGATCGAATACGAGGACCGCGCCCGGATAGCCAGGGAAAGGGGCGTCTCCCTGGAAGAGGCGGAACGGATCATCACGGAGGAGGGGCTCCATGGATAGGGGTTCCGCCCTCCCCGGCGGGGAATCCCCCGAAGGGGCCGGCCCTTGGGGAACGGGGGATTTTACCATAGAGGATTTTGCCTGCATTGACGCCCGGCGGGCAAAACGTACCGGATACCCGGAGGTGGTGTACTGCCTGGGGAAAACCGCGGATCAGGCGGAGGCTATCATAAGCGGGATGCGGGAGCGGGGGATTCCCGTGCTGGGGACCAAGGCGGACCCGGTACTGGCAGAACGGATCCGCCGCCGCTTTCCCGACGCGGTATACGATGAGGCCGCCCGGACCTTAACGGTGGGCAGGGTCCGCGGCGAAGGGGAAGGCCGGGGGCTTATCACCGTGGTGGCCGCCGGGACCGCGGATCTGCCGGTGGCAAAAGAGGCGGTCCGGTGCGGGGAATTCCTGGGCAGCCGGGTCAGCCTGATAAGCGATGTGGGGGTGGCGGGGATCCACCGGCTCTTTGCCCGGCTGGAGGAGATCCGAAAGGCCCGGGTCATCATAGCCGTGGCGGGGATGGAGGGAGCCCTGGCCTCGGTAATTGCGGGGCTGGTCTCCGTACCGGTCATCGCCCTTCCCACCAGCGCCGGCTATGGGGCCTCCTTCGGCGGGCTTTCCGCCCTGCTGGGGATGCTCAACTCCTGTTCGCCGGGGATCTCGGTGGTGAATATTGATAACGGCTTTGGCGCCGCCTATCAGGCGAATTTGATAAATAGCCCTTCTTAAAACATTCTTCCGTTGGTTTATCAAACATAGGGATATGGTTAAGAAACCAATCCCGCAGAAAGAAACTTATCTTAGGTAAATCCAGGGGCTGGATGCCTGCTTCAACATCATGGATCAGGGAACTCAAATTTTCTATTAATAGATCGTGTTCTGTTTTATGGTCCTTATATTTTTCATACCCCGTAAGGGTCATTATATTTTCTTCCGTGGAAAAATGCTTTTTAAGATACTCTAAACCTACGGCTATGGCCTTCATAAAATATTTTTTTTCCGCCTCTCTGTCTCCGGTACAATGATTAAGAGAATCGTTCACAAAATTCAACAACTCCTTATGCTGATTGTCTATTTCTTCAACCCCAACCGAGAATTCCATCCGCCAATATATGTATTCGGCCTTTTTCATCCATTAGAATATAACGCAATCATCAAGTAATGCATATATGAAGATGTCCAGGACATGAGGCTCCGGTCCGGCGGGAAAGGCCCCTATACGCCCCGGATCGCCTCCTTCATCTCCCTGACATAGTCGTAGATGTACGATCCCGCCCGGGCCCCATGTTCGCCGATGATTTTCACAATCGCGCTCCCCACAATAACCCCGTCGGCGATTTTTGCTATTTCCGCCGCCTGGAGGGGGGTATGGATCCCAAAACCCACCGCCGCAGGCAGCCTCTTTCCCGTCAGCTCCATCCGGGATTTTACCGAAGAAACCATGGCGGAAAGGTCCGTCCCTATTTCCCTGCGAAGGCCCGTAACGCCCATGGAAGAAACCAGGTAGAGGAAGCCCGAAGCGGTCCTGAGGATCTCCCGGACCCGCTCTTCCGATGTGGGGGCGATGAGGGAGATAAGGTCTACCCCGCAGGCCGCGGCGATGGTCCTGAGTTCCCCCTGTTCCTCAAAGGGCAGGTCCGGGACGATGAGGCCATCCAGGCCCGTCTGCCGGCACCGCTGAAAAAAGGCCTCATAGCCGTAATGGAATACGGGGTTAAGATAGCTCAGAAACACCAGGGGTACGCTGGTCTCACGCCGCAGCCCTTCCACCAGGGTAAAGAGTTTATCCGTGGTGGCCCCCGCATCGAGGGCCCGGATATTAGCCTCCTGGATCACCGGGCCTTCGGCTATGGGGTCCGAAAAGGGGATGCCGATCTCCACCAGATCCGCACCGGCCCGGACCATCTCCAGAACAAATTCCCCGGTCTTTTCAATACCGGGGTCCCCGCCGGTCACAAATCCGATAAAGGCCTTGCCTTTCTCAAAGGCCCGTGCAATGTTACTCATGGATATCCGCCCCCCGGTACCGCGCAATGGCGGCTACGTCCTTATCTCCCCTGCCGGAGAGACAGATGATAATGTTTTCTTCCTTGCCCAGTTTCGGCGCCAGGACCCTGGCATGGGCCACCGCATGGGCGCTCTCGATGGCGCAGATGATCCCCTCGATCCGGGCAAGGTACTCAAAGGCGGCTACCGCCTCTTCATCGGAGACCGGCACATATTCCGCCCGGCCCGTGTCGTGGAGCTGGGCGTGTTCAGGACCTATCCCCGGATAGTCCAGGCCCGCGGATATAGAATAGACCGGGGCAATCTGGCCCTCCTCATTTTGGCAGAAGTAGGACTTCATGCCGTGGAAGATCCCGACGCTCCCCCGGGCCATGGTGGCCGCATGGTACGGAGTGTCGATGCCCCGGCCGGCGGCTTCGCAGCCAATCAGTCTAACCGGCGGGTCCCCAATAAAATGGTAGAAGATCCCCATGGCGTTGCTGCCTCCCCCCACACAGGCAATCCCCGCGGCGGGAAGACGGCCCTCCCGCTCCAGGATCTGCCGCCGGGCTTCCCGGCTTATAACACTCTGGAAGTCCCGCACGATGGTGGGAAAGGGATGGGGGCCCATCACCGAACCCAGGACATAGTGGGTGTCGTGTACCCGGCCGGCCCATTCCCGCATGGTCTCGTTCACCGCGTCCTTGAGGGTCCGGGTCCCGGAATGGACCGTATGGACCCTGGCGCCGAGAAGTTCCATACGGTACACATTGAGTTTCTGCCGCTCCGTGTCCTCCCGGCCCATAAAGATCTCGCATTCCATTCCCAGGAGCGCCGCGGCGGTGGCGGCGGCGACCCCGTGCTGGCCCGCGCCGGTTTCGGCGATGACCCTGGTCTTGCCCATCTTTTTGGCCAGCAGGGTCTGGCCCAGGACATTGTTGATCTTGTGCGAACCCGTATGGTTCAGGTCCTCCCGCTTTAGATAGATCTTCGCGCCCCCCAGATCCTCGGCCATCTTTTCGGCGCAGTATAAAAGGGAGGGCCTCCCGGCGTATTCGGTAAGTAGTTTTTCCAGCTCCGCAGTAAAACCGGGATCGTCCTTATAGTGATTATAGGCCTCTTCCAGATTGATAATTTCATTCATCAGGGTCTCCGGAATATACTGCCCCCCATAATCGCCAAATCTGCCTTTTTTCATCCTCCAACTCCTTCCCGGACTTTTTGAACCAGACGGATCATCTTATCCCTGTCCTTTAGTCCGTGGGTTTCCGCTCCGCCGGAAACGTCAATTCCATAGGGCCCATAGGCCAGGGCCCCTTCTATATTATGGATGCCAATGCCCCCGGCGAGAAAGCAGGAGGAACCGAACAGGCCCGGCCCGGAGACATCCTTGAGCAGGGACCAGTCAAAGGCCCGGCCGGTACCCCCGGCCCCATGGTCCAAGAGAAAAAAGTCCGGCGTCCCTGCCCTTCCCCCCTGCCCTCCCAGCAGCCTGTTGTACTTGTGGATTTTTTGAGATCTTATGCGCGAAGCGCAACAAACTCCCGGAGGGAGGTCCTCCGCGGTCTCTATCCTAAGGGCCCGGATCACCGGCACGGCGCTGCGGCCCTTAAGCGCGGCGATATAGGCCCCGTCTTCGCCGCCGTGGAGCTGGGCCATGGCGATGATCCCCCGGTCATAGAGGGCGATTATCTCCTCCGCCGGGGCGTTCACAAAAACCCCCACGGGGATGATCCCCCCCATAAGCCGGGCCCGGAGCCGGGCGGCCCGGCGGGGGGAAACCCGGCGGCGGCTTGGGGCAAAGACAAAGCCGATATAATCCGGCCGGGCCTCATTGGCAGAATCGATATCCTCATCCCGGAACAAACCGCAGATCTTAATCTTCGTCATCCCGCTGCCCCCGCAGCTCCGCCAGGCGCTGCCTTTTGTCCGCGGCCCGCATCAGGGTTTCCCCGATAAGCACCCCATGGACCCCCTGATCCTCCAGGGCCCGGATGTCCGCCGGGGATTGGATACCGCTCTCGGATACCACCAGCCGATCCGGGGGAACCAGCCTCCGCAGCCGGCCCGTGACCGAGGGATCCACCCGGAACGTTTTAAGGTCCCGGTTGTTTATCCCGATGATCCGGGCCCCGGCGCCAAGGGCCTGCTCCAGTTCCTCCTCCCGGTGGATCTCCACCAGCGCGGAAAGGCCCAGGCTCCGGCTAAGCCCGATACAGGCGGCCAGGGTTTCGGCGTCCAGGAGGGCGCAGATCAAAAGCGCCGCGGAGGCCCCCAGAAGCTTGGCCTCGTAGATCTGGTAGGGCTCCACAATAAAATCCTTGCGGAGGACCGGAATCTGTACCACCCCGGCAATTTCCCGCAGATACTCGGGGCTGCCTAAAAAATAGTCCGGCTCGGTGAGGACCGAAATGGCCGCAGCCCCGGCGGCCTCGTAGGCCCTGGCGATTTCCACATAGGGAAAATCCCCGGCAATAATCCCCCTGGAGGGGGAGGCCCGCTTTACCTCGCAGATAAAAGAGAGTCCCGGCGCTGCCAGGGCCCTTTCAAAGGGAAACTCCGGTTTCCCGTTCCGGGGGGGGCTTTTTTCCGCCTCCGCCCTGGCCAGGGCCTCCCGGCGGAGTTCCTCCGGAGGCCGGCGGGCCTTTGCCTCCGCCACCCGGCTCCTTGCCCGGCGGGCGAGCTCGTCCAGGATCATTCCGCCCCGGCCCTTGAAAATGCGATGAACCGCTCCAGCTGTTCCAGGGCCCTGCCGCTGTCGATGGTTTCCCTGGCCAGGCTGAGGGCTTCGGGGATGGACAGGCTGGGCCGGGCGATGTAAATCGCCGCCGCGGAGTTAAGGAGTACCGCATCCCGCCGGGGCCCCGGTTTTCCCGCAAGGATGTCCCTGGTTATTTGGGCGTTCTCCCCGGGGCTGCCCCCCAGCAGGTCCTCTTTTTTGCACCGGGTAAATCCAAATTCCT
Source organism: Treponema sp. (assembly GCA_031275535.1). Next base: position 9,134 of record JAISOR010000079.1, read on the forward strand.
CCGGTTCAATCACATAGGACTTAAAGCGGCCCTCCCGGACCTCGCAGACGCTGGTGGGGGCGCTCATGGAAATTTCGTCCAGCCCGTCCTGGCCGTAAACCACCAGGGCGCTCTTTACCCCCAGATTGGAGAGGACCCGGGCCATGGGCTCGATCAGATCCTCATCGTAGACCCCCAGGAGCTCCATATTCGCCCCCGCGGGATTGACCAGGGGACCGAGGATATTAAAGATGGTCCGGATCCCCAGTTCCTTCCGCACGGGAGCCACATACTTCATGGAAATATGGTAGTTCTGGGCAAAGAGAAAACAGAGCCCAATGGTTTTGAGGAGCCTAAGGCTCTGTTCCGGCGGAACGGTAATATCCACCCCCAGACTTTCCAGCACATCCGCGGCGCCGGACTTACTGGAGGCCGCCCGGTTGCCGTGTTTTGCCACCGGGATCCCCGCGGCGGAAATGACCAGCGCGGAGGTGGTGGAGATATTGAAGGAATTGGACCGATCCCCCCCGGTGCCCACTATTTCCAGGACATCCATGTCGTGGAGGATCCTGATACAGTGTTTCCGCATCCCCGCGGCGGAAGCGGTTATCTCCTCGATGGTCTCACCCTTTACGGCCATGGCGGTAAGAAAGGCCGCCATTTGTATATCGCTGGCCTGGCCCCCCATGATCTCATCCATCACGGCTTCGGCGGCTGCATAACTCAGGTTCTCCCGGTTCGCCGCCCTTACTATCGCTTCTTTAATCATCAATACATTCCTCCTGCAAAATCAATTAAAGGGAACCTCTAAAAACTTCAGTTTTTAGAGGTTTTCTTACCCTAAATATGGAGGGACAAAAAATTTTCCATTATTTTTTTCCCCTCCGGGGTCAGGATCGATTCGGGGTGAAACTGCACCCCATACACGGGGTACTCCCGGTGCCGGACAGCCATAAGCTCCCCATCCTCGGAGGAGGCGCTTATGATGAGGGAATCGGGAATGGTGGCGGCCTCCGCGGCCAGGGAATGATAGCGGGCCCCCTGGATAAGCCGGGGCAGGCCCGCAAAAATGGGGCAGGCCGGGTCCAGGCTGATGGCAGAGGCCTTGCCGTGCATGGTTGTTTTAGCGTAGGAGACTACCGCACCAAAGGCTTCGCAGATCGCCTGATGCCCCAGGCAGACCCCCAGGATGGGAATGTTTCCCGCAAAGGAGGCAACAAGCGCCTCGCAGATTCCCGCGTCGGCGGGACGCCCCGGTCCGGGGGAAATAACGATGTGGCTGGGACGCAGGACCACTATCTCCGCCAGGCTTATCCCGTCGTTACGGCATACCTTGATATCGGGATTAAGGGCCCCCATAAGCTGGTAAAGATTGTAGGAAAAACTATCATAATTATCGATAAGTAATATCATCCCCTATACCCTCCCCGGGCCTGTTCCAGGGCGTCAATCACCGCCCGCATTTTATGCTCACATTCCCGGTATTCTTTTTCCGGGACGCTATCCGCCACGATTCCCGCGCCGGAACGGACAAAGACCTTGCCGTTCTTCTTAAAGGCGATTCGGATGGCAATACAGGTATCCATATCCCCGGTAAAGGCGATATACCCAATGGCCCCCCCATAGATGCCCCGCTTGTTATTTTCCAGTTCGTTGATAATCTGGCAGGCCCGGATCTTCGGCGCCCCCGAGAGGGTTCCCGCGGGAAGCACCGCATCTATGGCGTCCAGGGCGGTCTTGTCCTCCCGGATCTCCCCCCGCAGGGTGGAACCGATGTGCATCACATGGGAGAACCGTTCTATTGAGAGGTACTTCTCCACCCTTACCGAAGAAAAGCGGCTGATCTTACCCAGATCGTTCCGGCCCAGGTCCACCAGCATATTGTGTTCCGCCAGCTCCTTGGGATCCGCCAGGAGTTCCTTCTCCAGGGCTGCGTCTTCCTCCGCCGTCCTTCCCCTGGGCCGGGTCCCCGCCAGGGGAAAGGTATAGAGCAGGCCCTGTTGGAGCTTTACCAGGGTTTCCGGGGAAGCCCCGGCGATCTCGAAGGGACCGCCCCGGTCCCCATCGTCACTGGAAAAGTAAAACATATAGGGGGACGGGTTGCTGGTCCTGAGGATCCGGTAGGTATCGAAGAGGCTTCCCTCCATATCGGCCTCCAGGCGGTTGGATAAGACCACCTGAAATATATCCCCCTCCCGGATATACTCCTTGGCCCGCGCCACCATGGCGCAGTACCGTTCCTGGTCAAAAAGGGAACGGAAAGGGGACAGCAGCTTGAGGGGCCTTATCTCCGCCGGGGTTCCTTCTTCAATAAGCTGGTGCAGGTGATCCAGTTCCGTCACGGCCCGGCGGTAATTTTCTTCCACCGCATCGGTGCGGACATTGGATATCAGCATAATCCGCCCCTCCAAATGATCGTAGGCGATTACCTTGTCAAAGAGCATAAGGTCCACATCCTTAAAACCTTCCTGGTCCTCCGCATCCAGGTTCAAGCCGCCCTCGCTGTATTTGATATAATCATAGGAAAAATACCCCACCAGCCCGCCGGAAAAGGGCGGCAGTCCGGGCAGCCGGGGGCTTTTGTTTTCTTCTATTATTTGTTTGATATACGAACCGGGATCGCCGGTAGTAAGGTTGATCTTCGTCCCGTTTTTGATGCCCAGGGCGCCGCCGGTGCAGGTAATTTCCAGCTTGGGATCATAGCCCAGAAAGGTATACCGCCCCCGCCGGCCCGGGTCCTCCAGGCTTTCCAGGATAAAGCACTGGCGGCTCTGGTTCTTCAGAATTCTAAAGACCTCCACCGGGCTCTTCGTTCCCAGGGGGATGCTTTTTGATACCGGGACCCGGTGATACTCCCCGGAAAGCGACTTGACCCCTTCTAAATCCGGCAGATACATCATATATACCCCAAAATGAAAATTTTGAATTGTTTCTCTACAAAGAAACAATCCTTATGTTTCTTTATATAGTAACGTTTTTATTTTGTCAAGGGATTTTATAGATAGGGATGATAAAATTATTGATGAGAAGGGACTTTTCTTGCCCTGCCGATCAGCCCGTCCGCCCGCCTTGCAATTTATCCGCCGGAACGTTAATACTAGACATATATGAGTACAGCTCTTTCGCCTTACCGTCTGGGAAAAGCTCGGGAACTATACAATTTATTCAATTTTTTTAACGCATTCTCTTATGCGCTCCTGGCGGGAAATATTATCACCCTTTTTGCCATGCGGCTCGACGCTTCTTCTACCTTTATTGGCCTGCTCAACGCGGTGGCATACTGCGCCCATTTCTTTCTGCCCCTGGGGAAGCTCCTCTGCGGGAAATTTTCCATCATAAAAATTTACAGCATTACCTGGATATTGCGGGCCCTGTTCATGGCGCCCCTGCTTTTCGTACCCATGGCGGTCTCCGCGGGCCGTCACGATCTTGCCCTGCTCCTGACCCTGCTGGGGGTGTCCGCTTTCCACGGCTGCCGGGGGATCGGCCTTATTGCCAATAATCCGGTCCTGAACGAACTGGCCGTGGGGCCCGACCGGGGCAGCTACATGACCCAGATTCAGATTATCAATAACGCCGTGGGGATGTTCGCCAGTTTTGCCCTGGCCGTACTTTTAGGCCGGGAGCCTCCCCTGTTTCTCTATGCGGTGATCATGATCGTGGGTATGGTGGGGGGAATTTTCAGCGGCATCCTGCTGCGAAAGATCCCGGAACCGGAAGAAGAGTCCGGTGGAAACAAGGTTGATTTCTTCAAAATTACCAGGGAAGCCTTTGCGAATCCCCCGTTCAGGAATTTTATACTTATCCTGTCATCGGTAGCCCTGGTTTCCGCCATAGCCCGGAGTTTTATTATCGTCTACGGCCGGGAGGTATTCTTCCAGGGGGACGGTATGGTTTCCCTCTATACGGTTTTTGGCGGCCTGGGGGCCCTGATGATGGGGCTGATCATCAAATTCCTGGTGGACCGGATCGGCGCGAAGCCCCTCTATATTACCTGTATCATCATAGGCTTCCTTAGCCTCTTACCCACGGTCTTTTTCCCCGCCGGGGCGGTCCGGAATACCTCCACGGTAATACTTTTTCTTGCCTTCCTTAACTTCATTGTAAATTTTGGATTCATAGGGGCGGAAGGGGTGGCCCAAACCTACTTTCTTGCCCTGATCCCCCGGGGACAAATGCTGGATCTGGGCATATTGTACTTCTTTGTCTTTGGCATCGCCGGGGCCGGGGGTTCCTTCCTGGCGGGGATCCTCCTGGATCTCTTCTCCGGCCTGGGGCTCTCCACCTTTGCGGCCTTCAAGATCCTCTTTAGCCTCCTCCTGGCGATCCTGGCGCTGACGCTGTTTTTTCAGAAAAAACTGGTATCCCTGGGTTCCCTTCCCTTTAGGGGCGCCCTGGAGATTATGTTTTCCTTTAAGGACCTCAAGGCCATTACCCTTTTGGACCGGCTCAAGAAGACCAGCGACACCCACGAGGAGGAGCTTCTTCTGGGGGCCCTCCACGACGCCCCGTCAAAACTGGCGGTCAAGGGGCTCCTGGAACGGGCAAGATCGCCCCGGCTTTCCACACGGCTGGAATCGCTCCGGGCTCTGGAAGCGCTGGATACCCTGAGCGAGGAGGCGGAAAAGGCCCTGATGGAGGATCTTATCAATAATCCTTATACCACCGCCTATATTTCCGCCCGGATCATGGGAAATCACGGGTATTTTCCGGCCATACCGGTACTCCGGGAACTGGCTGTTTCGGACGACTATATGCTGGCCGGAGAGGCCATGATCGCCCTGGCAAAACTGCATGACGAAGCCTTCCGGCCGGAAATTGAACGGCTCATCACCCATACCCCGAACCCCCGGCTTAAGATTATGGGGGTGGAGGCCCTGGGAATTTACGGGTCCCCCAATTCTCTTTCCGTGCTTCTGGACATCCTAAAAACCTGCGATCCCCCCCCCTATCTCCGGGACGAGGTGATCCTGGCCATGGCCAGCATCCTGGACATACAAAACCTCTTCTACCCCCTGCTGAGCCGTTATCTGGAGGACCCTTCCGCCGCGGCTACCCTGGCGCAGGATGAGGCCGAAGCGGCCTATGAATTTTACGCCTCAAGTAAAAAGGGGTGGAGGGGAAAATGGAAAAAGTCCGGCGGCGGCTTCAGCGGCAAACAGGCAAAGGCCCTGCAGGGGGCGGTTTCCGCCTATATGCTCGAACTAAACGGCGTCCCCCTGTCGCGGTGGATCATGGAAATGCCCCTTAAAGAGGAGTACACCATAGCCCAGATCATTATGGCCGAAGCGGTTCTGGATGATGAACTGAGCTCCTATGACCGGCTGCGGCTCCTGATCGCCCACTGGGTTTCCCATGAATTGCGGCTCTTTGCAAAGGGAAAGGAAGCTTAGACCCCCGCCTTCCAATCACCGGCTTTCATGATGATCCTTTAATGTAAGAAACCCTTGTTTTGTAAAAAAAAATCCTAATATTTATTTCCAATACAAACTACAAATAAAATAGATCGAGCTGGTTCCAAAATCGGTTATTTTGTCACCAGCTCTTGCGGTTTCTCAGGCTAAAGCCTTACGAAACCGCATTTTTCAAGGTTGCAGTTCCAAAATCTGACATTTTGGAACTGCCT
>JAISOR010000102.1 GCA_031275535.1 Treponema sp.
GTTGCTGCGCTCATGGAGCAGAACCGCCGGAAGGCCCTCATGCGGCAGCAGTCCCTCGCCGCTGCTGCCCTTGAGTATATCTAGCCAGGGTAAGATTTTTTATTATGAGGCAACGGGCCTTACGGTTAGATTTTATTTTGAGGCATTACGGATACCGCCGGAAACACAGGGCAAAAGTATTTCCCGTTTATCCGGGATACACTACAGTACTCGCCTCCCTGGTTAAATTTCCGTTATTTGTGGGTCAGTTTAGAGTCCTGCCCCTGGGAGGTTCATTTCACCGTGACCAGCTCATATTCGCTACTGCCAAGGCCGATTTTTTCCGCATGGATTATCTGGCCCCGCCACTTGGTGGCGGGGTGGATATTGGTAAAATGGTCCCCGTGGGTATGTTCCCGCTCGGAAAGGATGCTGGCAGATATTTCCGGCGCCGCATTGACGGCATCCATGCACCCCCTTTGCTTATGATGTGTTTTAAGCTTATTCAGGTATTTTAAGGAACCATTTTTCCATTGCTTTTTTTAAGGCCCCGTCAAAGAAATACCACTCATGGTCGCCCTGCCATTCCTCATAGGTAAAATCAAAATCCAGCTTTTCCATTTTTTCCTTAAAATGGAGATTTTCTTCCCGGAAGTTATCTTCCGTGCCGCAGGCGGTATAGATTACCGGTTTTACCGGCGCGCCGGAAAGCCGCCCGGCCAGTTCCAAAATATCATCGTCGGGGTTCCAGGTCAGATCATCCCCAAAGGCGGCGTACAAATCCCGGAGTATGGGCTCGGCCTGGGGGCCGCCCTTCTCGATCCATGGGGAAATATCACGGCGAAGACCTTCCAGAATTGATTTAAGAAACAGGCAGGCCGAAGAAACGGCCCCGCAGAATCCGTACCGCTCAGGTTTGGAAAGGGCGCATTTCAGGGCGCCGTAGCCCCCCATGGAGCAGCCCATTATGGCGGTATCTTCCCGGCGGCCGGATATATTGAAAACCCTCCGGCATATCTCCGGCAGCTCTTCGCTGATATAGGTAAAATAGGTAAGCCCCTTGTGCAGATTCGTATAAAAACTCCTCCCCGCCTCGGGCATAATAAATACCACATTGTAATCCTTGGCAAAGATCGGCAGCATGGTGTTATCCAGCCAGGTATCATGATTGCCGTGTAGTCCATGGAGCAGATAGGCTATTTTGTATGATCCCTTTACAGGACCATTGCCGGGAACCAGAACGCTTAATCCGGTATGCATGTTGAGTGATTCTGAATATACATTTCCTCGTAGTATCATCCGATTCTCCTTAAGGACCCCGAAGGGGGGAAAACTTTATCGGGCGGCCTTCTGTTCTATTTTTGCCCAGGTATCCCTTAGGCCCACGGTCTTATTGAAGACCGGCCTTCCCCCCGCCATGCCGGGGTCCCGGACAAAATAACCCAGCCGTTCAAACTGGAACCGGTCCCCCGGTGCGGCATCCCCCAGGCCGGGTTCGGCCTGGGCGTCGGGAATGAGTTCCAGCGAATGGGGATTAAGGTTATCTATGAATGAACCGCCTTCGGGCGCCTCCATGGGCCGTTCCACCGCGAAGAGGTGATCGTAGACCCGCACTTCCACAGGCACGGCCTGGGCTGTGGATACCCAATGGATGGTTCCCTTAACCTTGCGGTTGTCCGGGGCGTTGCCCCCCTTGGTTTCCCTGTCGTACACACATCGCACTGCGGTAATATTCCCCTCCGCATCCTTGTCGAAGCCCGTACAGGTAACGATGTACCCATACCGGAGCCGCACCGAGTTGCCGGGGAAAAGCCGGAAATATTTAGGCGGGGGAACTTCCTCAAAATCATCCCGTTCTATCCAGAGTTCCCGGGAAAAATGGATGGTCCGCTTGCCCGCGGATTCATCCTCGGGGTTGTTTACCGCCTCAAGCTCCTCAATCCTTCCCTCTTCCCAGTTTTCGATGATAAGTTTTAAGGGACGCAGCACCACCATGGCCCGGCGGGAATGTTTGTTCAGGTCCTCCCGCAGGCAGTATTCCAGAAAGGCAATATCCACCGTACTGTCGGTCTTGGCGACCCCGATGCGGGACATAAAATCCCGGATGGCCGCGGGGGTATAGCCCTTGCGGCGCAGCCCCGCCAGGGTCGGCATCCGGGGATCGTCCCAACCGGAAACGTGTTTTTCCTGCACCAGCCGGAGAAGGTACCGTTTGGAAAGCACCGTATAGGTCAGGTTGAGCCGGGCGAATTCAATCTGCCGGCTGGGAAAAACCTCCGCCTCCCGGATAAACCATTCATATAGGGGCCGGTGGATCTCGTATTCCAGGGAACAGAGGGAATGGGTAATCCCCTCCTTGGCATCCGACAGGGGATGCTGAAAGTCATACATGGGATAGATACACCAGGCGTCCCCGGTCCGGTAGTGGGTATCCCGGCGGATCCGGTACATCACGGGGTCCCGCATATTCAGGTTGGGATGGGCCATGTCGATTTTTGCCCGCAGGGTCTTGGCGCCGTCGGCGAATTCCCCCGCCCGCATCCGGGCAAAGAGGTCCAGATTTTCCTCCACCGGCCGGTCCCGGTAGGGGCTGTTCCTTCCCGGAGGCGTATGGATGACCTTGCCGTTGCTTTTATCCGCCGCCGCGGTGCCCCGGTATTCCCGAATTTCCTCATCGGAAAGATCGTCCACATAGGCCTTGCCCTTTTTGATGATCTTTACCGCCAGATCGTACAGATACTCGTAATAATCCGAGGCATAGTATTCCCGGTCTTCCCAGTCAAAACCCAGCCATTTGATATCCCGCTTAATGGCCTCCACAAAGGAAACATCCTCTTTTTCCGGGTTCGTATCATCAAACCGGAGGTTGCATTTTCCCCCGAATTTTTCCGCCATGGAAAAATCGATCATCAGGGCTTTGCAGTGGCCAATGTGGAGCCATCCGTTGGGTTCCGGGGGAAACCGGGTATGGACATAGGTATATTTCCCCTGCCGAAGGTCCTCTTTAATAAATTCACTGATAAAATCCGAGGAACCATCCCCGGCAGGATTTTCCCCATGAGCCGGTATGCTCTTATCCGTTTCTTCCATAAACAAAATACCCCCCGTGACCTTTCAGGACCGAGCATAAGGAAACCCTTATATCCGCCGTTTTACGGTATACGCATTAAAGGCGCGGCAAACTTTCCGAACCTATTATAAAGAATTCTTAGAAATTAGTAAGATAGCATATACCGATCAATAGAACGGCCCAGAGCCATTCATTGTCCGGATCCTGGCCGCCCCCGTTCTGTTGAAGACAGCGGCCTATTTGTCCCCCGTACCACCAAAAGAGGCCCATTTGGGTATCGATGCGGAAGGTATATTCGGCAAAATCTTCCTTATAACTCTGGGCGCCAAAGAAAAGATACGCCAGTTCGTCCAGAATAAGGCCGAAATCCGTCAGGGCCTTCCGGTAATCCCCCTGTTCTATGCCGGCGATGAAGCCCGGCACGCTGTTCTGGAGTCTTTCCTTTCGGGATTCATCGGCCTTTTCAACCCAGGTTTTCTGGATAAGCAGGTCCAGGTTATTCTGAAAATGCCCCAAAAACTG
>JAISOR010000109.1 GCA_031275535.1 Treponema sp.
AGGGGTGTGGTACGAGATCCGTACCCGCGTCAACAACCGGGAACCGCTCTTCCGCCGGTATACGGCCCTGGCGCTTTTTGCCCGGGTGTTCCGTGAAACCAAGGGCCGGTTCGATTTCGAGATTCAGGGGCTGCGCCTGGAGGACGACTGGCTGCGGTTTTATATCAAGCCTGCGGACGGGCTGGAGCTCCCCGCGATCATGCAACGGCTGAAGCAGACCTTTGCCCAGCGGTACAACCGGCTGGCGGGGCGGATCGGCCACATCTGGGGGGACCGGTACTGGTCGCGGATAGTGGATGGGGAGCCAGAATTGGCGGAGGAAGTGTTGGCTGGAGAACAGAATGCGGCCGGGGACCTGGGGGTTTGGAACCATGGGGTCAGCCCCCATGGCGGAAAACCGGCGGTCAAAGCCGCTTTTCCCCCCAAATCCCCCCTTCTTCCGGCCCCCGCCCCCGGCTAAACCCCGGAAATCCGCCCCGGAAGCCGAGCAAGCCGCCATTTCCGTCCCAAACAGAGACCCCCAGGGGGAAAGATCCGTCCTCACCGGCAGAAACCCTGAAGGGTGGGTCAAGTTTAGCCTAAGGGGCGGGGCGTAAGAAGTTTGCTGGCAATGCCGCCCTCCCCTCAGGTCTCATATACCATCCGGGCTATAGGCATACGCCGGCCCATGCCAAAGGCCCGGGGGGACACCTTGAGGACCGGCGGGGCCTGGCGGCGTTTGAATTCCGCCCGGGCCGCGGTTTTGATGATCCGGGCGGCGAGCCCGGCGTCCCAGCCCTGTTTGGCGATTTCGGCGCCGTTCAGGTTGTCGAAGAGGTAGAGCCGGAGGATCGCGTCCAGTTCCTCGTAGGGGGGGAGGCTGTCCTGGTCCTTCTGGTTGGGCCGGAGCTCCGCCGAAGGGGGCTTGGCGATGATCGCCTCGGGGATGACCGCCTTTCCCCCCACGGCCCGGGCGTTGATCCGCCGGCAGAGGGCGAAAACCTCGGTTTTGAAAAGATCCCCGATGGGGGCCAGGGCGCCGGCCATGTCCCCGTAGAGGGTGCAGTATCCCATGGCAAGCTCGCTCTTGTTCCCCGTGGCGAGGAGCATGGACCCGAATTTATTGGAATAGGCCATGAGCAGGGTCCCCCGGATCCGGGCCTGAAGGTTTTCTTCCGCCAGGTCAAAGGGCCGGTGCTCAAAAACTTCCTCCAGGCTGGACAAAAAACCCGTAAAAACCGGCTCTATAGGCAGGGTGTGGAGGCGTATCCCCAGATTGTCCGCCAGATCCGCCGCGTCGTCCCGGGAGCCCTGGGAGGAAAACCGGGAAGGCATACTGAAACACACCACCCGGTCCTTTCCCACGGCCTTTACCGCGAGGTAGGCCGCCAGGGCCGAATCGATCCCCCCGGAAAGCCCCAGGTGGACCCGGCTGAATCCGCACTTCTTCATATAATCCCGGATACCCAAAACCAGGGCGTCTTCCAGCACGTCCAGCTCCTCCCCGGAGAGGCCAACCGCATAGGGGTCTTCCCCGGGTTTTTCCGGCGCTTTTTCCCGTAACGGCTGATCCCCTGGCAGCCTGTTGGGCTCGTGGATTTTTGCGCCTCCGGCGGCGCAAAAATCCCGGTTATCGGGGCTGTTTTGGGGTTTTACGGGGGAAGCGCGGCAAACCCCCGCATCCCAGGTGACCAGCTCCTCCACAAAGGCCCGGGCGCCCGCCCCCAGGAAGCAGCCCTCCCCGGAGCCGGCGGGTTCCGGGGCCACGATAAAGGACCGGCCGTCAAAGATGATGGAATCGTTGGCCCCGACGGCGTTAATGTATATCAGGGGGATGTTCCCCCGGCGGCTTATCCGTTCCGCCAGGCTCCGGCGGACCTTGAGTTTCCCCGCCACATAGGGGGAAGCCGAAGGCACGCAGAGGAGGCTTATCCCCTGGTCCAGGAGCTGCCGTACCGGGTCCTTTATATAGACGGTTCCGGGGGTTTCGGTTTCCCGCCACACGTCTTCGCAGATCGCCACCCCGATCCGTTCCCCCTTCCACTCAAAAACCGACCATTTCCGGGCGCTTTCAAAGTTCCGGGCCTCGTCAAACACATCGTAGGTGGGGAGCAGGGTTTTGACCTGTTCAAAAACCAGGCGTCCCCCCAGGATGATGCCGTACATATTCACCAGGGCCTTCCCCACGGAATCGGGGTTCCGGCTCACAAACCCCACCCCCACCGCAAGGCCCGGAGGCAGCTCCCGCTGGAGGATCCGCAGGGTCCTGATGTTCATCTCCACAAAGCAGTCCTGGTCCAACAGGTCCATGGGGGGATACCCACAGACCGCCAATTCGGGAAAAAGCACCAGATCCGCCCCTTCCTTCTCCGCCCGCCCGGCGAATTCCAGGATCTTCGCCCGGTTTCCGGAAAAATCCCCGATGGTAGAATTAATCTGAGCTATGGAAATACGCATACTAACCCAAGCCTATCATACTATGGGAAACTCTGGAAATCCCGGTTCCGGTAAATTCAGGATAAACGCATGGAAATCTTTATCATGCTGTTTTGGGCGCATCCGGCCGCATCGAACCTCCGGTTCGCCGCGGCCGGACCGGGCTTTCCGCTCCAATTCCTCGTACCGGGGTCAGGCACCACCGCTACAGGTAGCGCCTGGGGTCAGACCCTACCCCCGTATCTAGTACCGGGGTCAGGCTCCTCCTCTTCAGACCCCGGTACTGCGGGATTTCCGCTTCAATCCCTTGCGCGTTCACGGGGGGAGCCTTTCTTCCCTTCCATGATAACGGTAAACAGGCGCGCCTTTCCCAAAACCCGGTTGGTTTTGGGAAAACCTCAGGCTGTATGCGGTTCTATGCGGCTGCCCCGGCAGTCATTGACGGATACCGGAGAAACGGTATATAAACAGGACGAGGGGTAACGAAGGGTAGTTTATGGGTTTAGTACGGGCGGTCATGATAGGCGATGTGGTAGGCGATCCGGGGCTGGAAGTTCTGGAGGAAAGACTCCCCGGTCTTATCCGGGAACAGGGGGCGGACTTCGTGGTGGTAAACGGGGAGAACGCCGCCGATGGTTTCGGCATGACCGGGCTTACCCTTAATCGAATCCTGGCAGCCGGGGCGGATGTGGTCAGCTCCGGGAACCATGTCTGGGAGAAGCGGGAGTTCTGGCCCCTGCTGGAGGGGGAACGGCGGATGCTCCGCCCGGCAAACTACCCCGCCGGCGCTCCGGGCCGCGGCTGGGTGGAGATAAAAAAGGACCGGAAAAACGCCCCCGGTTCCCCGATCTCCTGGCTGGTGATAAACCTTCAGGGCCGGGACTTCATGCCGGCGGTGGACTGTCCCTTTCAGGCCTTTGACGCCATCACCGGCAGCCGGGGGGATCCCCCGCCGGGGCCGGAGAGCCCCCCATGTGAAGCCGGCGCGGGGAGAAACGGCGGGGGGCCCGCTTTCCCCCCAAACCAGCCGCGTCCTATCCTGCTGGTGGATTTCCACGCCGAGGCTACCCGGGAAAAGGAATCCCTCGCCTTTTACCTTGACGGCAGGGCCAGCCTGGTCGCGGGAACCCATACCCATGTCCAGACCGCGGACGAACGGATCCTGCCCCGGGGCACCGCCTATATCACCGACCTGGGCATGACCGGCGCGGGAAACGGGATCATCGGGATGGATCCCCAAATCTGCCTGAACCGGGTCAAAACCCAGATCGCCTACCGGATGGAATGCGCCAAGGGCCCCGCCCTGATCCAGGGCGTTATCGCGGAGATAGATCAGGAAACCGGGCGCGCGGTTTCCGTTAAACGGATCAACCGGTAATTTCCCCGCCGGGCCCCCTGGTCAAAAAGGGGATCAGTTTTTTCCCCTCCTTGTCCGCTTCCGCCAACAGCTCCGTTGCGGTTTCCGGGGCCCCGGGATCCCCGTAGCGGATTGCCAGCACCGGCGGCTGATAGGCCAGGATTTTTTTCCACCACCGTTGCTCAAAACGAAGCTCCGCCGTGAGGATCCTGTCCAGGGGGATAAAGATAGTCTTCTCCTGGGGGGCCTCGCCGCCGGTGGTTATCCTGGACAGGGCCTGGAGCCACCCTTCGTGGGGAAAGTGGTGAAACCGGAAACCGCCCTCGGTGGCGATGAGGAGCCCCCAGAGGGGATAGGGATACTCAGGCCAGCCCGAAAGGTATCTCCCCAAAACAAAGGCCAGGACCTTTTCGCCCCAGCGTTTTTCATATTCCGTCCAGAATTCCGTTCGGCTTTGTTCTTTTTTTTTCGCCATCCTTATCTCCGAAGAAGCTCCGGAAACCCGGCGAAATTTTCAGAGCTTCGAGGCTGTTCCAAAACCGAAGTTTTGAAACCGCCCCATTCCCTATATTAAATCACAAATATATACTAGTATCAATTCATGATCACCCTGGATGTTTCCAAAAATTGGATTGTCCTGTTTCCCTTCCGGATGGAGGCGGCGCGGACCGCGGGGGAGGAATTATCCCGGTGCGTCCACCTGCTCCGAAAAGCCGGGGCCCCCGCATTAGGCGCCCCCCCGGCGGCGGACGCCCTGGGCCCTGCCCCGGCGGATTCCGTTCCCATAATGGTGCTCCACAGCGAAGAGGACGGGGAGGAAAGGAACGGTTTTGTCTGGCGGGCCGGCCAGGACCGGGTTGAAATATATGGCGATTCCGGCCGGGGGCTCTGTAACGGGGTCTACGATTTTCTTGAGGCCCTGGGCTTCAGGTGGCCGAAGCCCGGCGTGGAAAACTCCCCCCGGGGAGAGGCGGCCCGGCCCTGGCTGTTTCCCCTGGAGCGAACCCAGGGCCGGGCCGTATCCCAGGCGATCCCGGCCCGGCGGCGGATGTTCCTCTCCGGGAACCGAAAAACCCAGGAAGCCCTGATCCCCTGGGCCGCCCGGAACCGGATCGACGCGCTGGTGCTTCCCCCGGAACACGGGCGCTCTTTTTCCCCCAAAAAAACCGGTAATTCCCCGGTCCAGGGGGAGCTCCTCCCTCCCCTGGCCGCCCGATACGCCCTTTTCCCGGAAATGGGGGGCTGGACGCTTTCCCTCCTCGTGCCCCGGCGGTATTTCTATTTTCACCGGGATATTTTCCGTATGGCCGAGGGAAAACGGGTTAAGGATTACAATTTTTGCCCCACCAATCCTGAAACCATCAGCCTCATCCGGGAGGAGGCGGAAAATCTTTTCCGATCCCATCCGGAAATCCGGGTGTTTCACCTGTGGCCCGACCGGGGCAATGAAAAAAACTGGTGCGCCTGCCCAAGCTGCCGGGCCTTTACCCCGGCGGAACAGAACCGCATCGCGGTAAACGCCGCCGCCGACGTTCTGCTGGAGATAAACCCCCGGGGGCTGCTGTCCTACTACGAAGATTCCGATGAACCGGGAAACATCGCCATACGGCCCAATATGTTTCCGGCCGGTGGGTTTATCCCTCCGCCGGATTGAGGGACGGGTCCCCGAAACTGTCGGGTTTTGAAACCGGCTCGTTCAGCTCCAGGATAACCGTATGCAGCTTGCGCTGCAGGGCCGCCGCCAGATCCGGGTCCGTCAGGGCCGCCGCCATTTTCTGCAAATAGTCCAGGGTTTCCGGCAGATCCGGAACTTTCCTGCCCGGAACAGCCTTCGGGGCCTCCCCCGCTTCCGGGGAAGGTTCCTTCTCCCGAAGTTCCCGAAGGATGCCGTTGCGCCCTTCCAGAACCGCGATAAGGTATTCCATACTGAGCCGGGCGTCGCTGTGGAGAAAGAAGTCCCGGGCCCGGGGGGGAAGGGCGCCGGTCATGTTCTTTAAATACCGTATGAGGTCCAGGGTGGTTTTGGAGGAAATGGACAGCCCCTTTTCTTGGGGCGCCGCCTCCGGAGGAAGCTCCCCGGGAATCTCATTCCCCTTACCCTCATCCTTGGGCTCGATAAAGAGGAATTCCGGTTCTTCATCAAACAGCGGGGCCCCGTTATCCTGAGGTTTGCCGGCCAGCTCCAGGTTGGCCGCGGCTATGGCATAGCGGGGATCCGCAGCCAGGGCCTGGCGGTATTTTTCAACCGCCTCCGCCTGCCTGCCCTGGGCGGCCAGGACCACCCCCATATTGTTCAGGATCGCCTGGCGGCCGGGGTGATCCCCCAGGATCCGGGCGAAGGTTTCCAGGGCTTTGGGGGGGAAGCCCTGCTTAAACTGGGTGATCCCCAGCTTGTTATAGGCCGGTATATACCCATCGTCTAATTCCGCTACCTTGGCATAGGCCATGGACGCAGCCTTGTAGTTCCCCAGCCGTTCGTGAATCGCGCCGATGTTGTAGTATAATTCGGTTCTGGTGGGATTCGTGTCAATAGCATCCAGCAGGGTCCCCAGGGCGTCCTGGAGTTTATCCTGCCGGCCGTAGATCACCCCGAGGTTATTCCAGGCCGCCGCGTCCGGGGAGGCCGCGGTCAGGGCCGTAAAATCCCCCTCCGCTTCGGGGAGTTTCCCCAGCTTGGCCAGGACCGTTCCCCGGAGGAACCGGGCATCCCGGTTATCCGGAGCCGTATCAAGGCAATTTGTAAGCAGCCCTTCGGCTTCCGCCAAATTACCTGCCCGGAGGGCGTTTCGGGCCTGGGCAGCTATATCGTCACAAGAACTCATTCCATCATCCTTAGGGGCCGCGCGGATACTTCCCGGGAAAAGGGTCCGGGCGCATCGTCCTCCGATTGATTATAGGCGGCCACTGAGAAGAAGTATAAGCTACCATTCCGTAGTCCATCAAGACGGATGGAGGTGCGTTTCCCCACATTTATGGGGGACGGCCCCAGGACGGCGGCCTCTCCGAAATATTCACCCGATGAGGCGCCGTAATAAACCAAATATCCCCCCACCCCCGGATCAGGATTCGCCCTCCAGGAAAGCTCCACCGCCCCGTCCCGGGCAATGGCGCTTACCAGCGTTGGCGGCCGGGGGGGCTCGTTGGGTTTGTAGACTATCCGCAGTTCATCCAGATACGGGGTGGTTTCACCGTCCCCGCTGGGATAAAACACCGCGGCGAGCTGGACGAACCGCCCCCGGAGGGCCGGGGGAAGCTCCCCCCCGGGGGTAACGGGAAGCCACTCCGATTCATCGGTCCAGCTGTAGGGGTTGTTTCCGGCCCGGATAAAGAGCTGCATGGCGGAGCTGTCGGGAAAAAAGAAGCCCCCGGTTCCGGCATATTCGTGGTAAATGCGCCCCCCCGCGCCAAAGGCCCCGGCGGCGGAAAACCTGCCCCCCCGGGCCTCAACCTTGAGGACCCCGGAGTCGCGTTCCCCCAGATCCAGGGGACGGGTTTCGACCCTGCCCCCCTCCCGGGGGTAGCGGGCCAGGGGGGGATTTTCTATATACCGGCTGTAGGTCCGCAGTTCATCCATTATGCCCGTGTAATGCCCCCCCAGGACAAGGCGGCCCTCCCGCCCTATCACCGGGAGGTACACTTCTCCCCCTTCCCTGCCGGTGGCGGTGGCGTAGGCGGTCCCCTCAAGTTTCCCGTTAACCAGGTATTCCACGATCCCCGTATCCGAATCAAACCGGATAAGGTGGTGGCTCCAGGTTTGGGGAACCACCGGGGCGATGGAGCTCAGGGAAAGGGCCGGCCGCAGGGTATCGCCGGGATTGGAAAAAAAGTCCCGAAAGGTCCAGTGGAGCCGGTTTTTTATAAACATCCCTTCGATGCGCTGATGAACCGCGGCCCCAGAGGGGGTCCGGCGAATCGAATTCCAGGAGAGGATCTGTTCCCCTTGATCCACGTTAAAGGGGTAAAGCCAAAATTCTATGCTGAAATCCCTGACCGGCCGTCCGGGGGCCAAGAGGGCCTCCGGTTCCCGGGGAAAAATCGTCAGCCCCGGCTCCCCTTCCCCGGAAAAGTGAGCCGCTCCGGCTCCTTCCTTGGCCCACCGTTGATCCGCCGCCCGCAGGGACGGCGAGGCGCTCACCTGGTAATTTCCGGCGCGGTCTGCAAACAGCCCGGGCCTTCCCTCGTCAAAGGAGACGATCATGTCCGGGGGGGACTCCGGCCCGGCTTCATCCCGGAGCCTGCCCGGGGTAAGGGCCAACACCGGATTGGGCCGTATCAGGGGGACTTCCGCCACCCGGATTCGTTTCTCCACCGAATTCCAGCCCGAACCGGCCCCCAGCACCAGGGTTTTCTCCCCCAGCCCGTAGGCGCCGCCGGCGATCATACAACCCGCCGCAACCAGGCCCCCAAAAAACACCGCTTTTCCCACCCTGTCCCGGCACATACGGACCATACGCCACACTCCCAGGTTAAACCGAGCATTTCCCAAAAACTGAAGTTTTGGGAAAGCCTCAACCTATAGTACTTTATCGGCAGGGGAAAACCGCCGCTTGAGCTCGGGACGGGCTCATACCGGGCGGGGCCGGGAATTCCCCGGTTCACTCACCTGTAGACTCCGCCTCCGCAGCCCGGGAACCTCCGGTTCCTTAGGTCTGCGCCGGCGGGGAATTCCAGAAGCGTTCACCGGGGAATTCCCGGCCCCGCCCGGCCGTGGTTGATCCGGGCTCAAGCGGCGCCGAGGCGGGGGAAGGAAGGGCCGGGTCCTCCGGAACCAAGCGCGCTTGGTTCCGTGATCCGGGGGCATAGGGCTAAACTTGACCCATAATTCAGGGGGCTTTACCTTTCAGGACGGATCTTTCCCCCTGGACGCCTTTTGCTTGGGACAGAAACGATGGTTAGCTCAGGCTCCGGGGCGGATTTCCGGGCTTTAGCCGGGCGCGGGGGCCAAATAGAGGGGGGAATTGGGAGAAAAAGCGGGGTTTGCCGCTGATTTCCCACCATGGGGGCTGACCCCATAGTTCCAAACCCCAAGGCCCCTGGCCGCCTTCCCCTCTCCAGCCGGCATTTCCTCCGTCAGCTCAGGCTCCCCGTCCAGAATCCGCGACCAATACCGGTCCCCCCAGATGTGCCCGATCCGCCCCGTCAGCCGGTTGTACCGCTGGGCAAAGGTCTGCTTCAGCCACTGCATGATCGC
>JAISOR010000171.1 GCA_031275535.1 Treponema sp.
GAGGAGATCTACGGTATCCGGGCGGCGGTTAAAACCGATGAATACGGCAGGCCCTTTGTCCTGCCCCGGCGGGCGGCTCCCCCGGACACGCGGGAAGCCGGGCTAGGAGCCTTGCAAGAGGAGGCGGCCCATGTTCACTGAACGGTTCCGTTCCCACCACGATGCGGAACACAGCCTGGAGGCCCTGCTGGGAAAACCCGGCGGTCAGTTGCGGCGGCTCCTCAAGATGAAAAGCTGGTCCGCGGTGGAGGCCCGGCTGAAGGAATCCCCCCAGGGCAAGCGCGAACAGAAGGTTCTACGGGGCATCTACATCCACGTACCCCACTGCGACAGGATCTGTAGTTTTTGTAACCTCAACCGGACGGAACGGAAGGGCGCGGATCTGGACGCCTACGCCGGTTATATAGCCGGAGAAATCAAGACCTACGGCGCGTATCCCTACATCCGGGAACAGCCCTTCAACGCGGTGTATTTTGGCGGCGGCACCCCCACGGTTCTTAGCACGGATCAACTATCCCGGATACTGGACGCCCTCCATCAGCACATCCCCCTGGCGGAGGACTGCGAGATCACCCTGGAATCGACCCAGCATAACCTGGGGGCGAAGAAAGCCGCGGCCCTGGCGGACCTGGGGGTAAACCGTTTCAGCATAGGAATCCAGACCTTTTCCGACCGGGGCAGGAAGATCCTGGGCCGGACCTACCCGGGCGAAAGGGCCCTGGAGGATCTGCGGGAACTCCGGGCCGCGTTCAAGGGGGTCCTGGGGATCGACATCATCTACAGTTACCCGGACCAAAGCATCGAAGAGATAAGCCGGGACGCGGAGATATGCCTTTCCTCCGGGGTGGACAGCGTAAGCTTCTATTCCCTTATGATCCACCAGGGTTCGGCCCTGGCAAAATCCATTGATCGGGGTGAAACCCAATTTGTCAGGGACATCGAGTTTGACCGGGCCCGGCACCATCTCTTTTACAAACGCCTTACCGAATCGGGCTTTGCCCTGCTGGAACTTTCCAAGCTGGTCCGGCCCGGCAGGGACGCCTACCGTTACATCCATATCCAGTATGAGAACGGCGACCTTATCCCCATCGGCTCCGGCGCGGGGGGAAGGATCGCGGGGTTTCAGATCTACTCCATGGCACCGGGCAGGCGTTTTGTATCCCCGGAAAACGAAGAATACCGCCGCTACTACCGGATGCTGGGGGAACTCCAATTTGGTTTGTACGATCCCGCCGCTCTGGCCCGTTTTCTCGGGTCCCCCGGGGCGGAAAAGGCGATTCTTGAAAAGATAGAGGAATTAAGCGGCCAGGGTTTTTTGGTCCCCGGGCCGCAAAGCTCCACATGGTCATTGAGCCCGGACGGTGTGTTCTGGGGAAACAATATCGCGGTGGAGGTCCTCAGGGCCGCCATTACCGCAAAGCAGGGAGAGTTGGCAAATGTGTAGAAATACAAAGTCAGTGATACTGTTGATAGTAGTGTTACTGTTTCTTGGGGCCTCCCGCGGCGGGAGCCTGGCCGCGGCGGGGCGGAAGGACGCGGCCTCTCCGGACAGCCCCGCCGGAAGCCCGGGCCGGGGGGCGGAAAATTCCGCGTCCGGGGAAATAAGCCCCGCGCTGTATTGGCGGCTGGTTGAAGAAAACGGCGGCTCCTTTGTCGTTGACGGGGCGGACCACAGGGTCCCCCTTAGGGCTTACCGGCGGCTTGTCGTTATTTCTCCCGGCGCGGTGGAGGTCCTCTATATGATAGGCGCGGAATCCGCCATCGCCGGCCTCACCTCCGGCCGGGACCCGATCTGGCCGGAAGAAAAGACCGTCCTCCTTCCCAGCGTGGGGAATACGGCGCGGCCGAATCTTGAGGCCATCATTGCCCTGGAACCGGACCTGGTCATCGGCAACGGGATGACCGCCGCGCTCATGGCGGATCTTGCCTCCCGGGATTACGCCGTACTCCTCCACAACGCCGATTCCCTGGCGGACATTTTTAACAGCGCCCTGATCCTGGGAATGCTCACCGGAAAAGAGGCCGAGGCCCGGGCGCTGGTGGCGGAAAAAGAGGCCCAACTCGATTCCCTTAAAGCGGAACTGGAAGACAAGCCCCTTAATTTGAAGGGGGCCTTCCTCTATTCCGCCAGTCCCATTATGGCCTTTACCTCCGAATCCCTGCCCGGGGAGATCCTCAAAATCCTGGGGGTAGAAAACATAGCCGCCGGATTAAACGCCGCCCAGCCCATACTCTCGGCGGAGTACATCCTGTCCCAAAACCCGGATTTTCTTTTCGGCGCCATGGCCATCGCCAAACCCGAAGACATCCTTACCGCCGATTCGGTGATAATGCAAACCCGGGCGGGAAGGGAAAAGAACATCAGCATTGTGCCGTCGTCGCTGTTTCTGCGTACCTCTCCCCGGATCGTGGAAAGCCTTTTGGAGTTATACGGGGAAATTAAAAAGTACGCAAGGCCGGGAGCATAGTTTAATTCAGGAAATAAGGAGAATAGGCCATGCTTGGTTTGTTCATACGGGGCGGCTGGGTAATGTACCCCCTGCTTGTCTTTTCAGTTCTCGCCCTGGGGGTAATCCTTGAACGGGGTTTTTATTTCTTTCTAAGCCGCCAGCGCCTGGACAGATTCCTTAAAGCCCTGGGCTGCGAAGGAAACACCGGGGAGCTTTTTGTATTGAAGCAAAACCTTAAAGCCCAAAACAGCCGGGGCTATCTTACCCAAATGACCCAGGTCTATTTCGATTGTATCGGTGAAGAAGCGGCTTCCGAAAAACTCTTTGCCGCGGGTTCCGAAATTATACGGAAAAGCGAAAAACGCCTTTCCGTTTTGGCTTCCATCGCCCACCTTGCCCCCCTGTGCGGCCTTTTCGGCACCGTGCTGGGGATGATTGAGGTGTTCCGCAAGCTGGAATCCATAGGCGGGCGGGCGGATGTGGGCCTCCTCTCCGGCGGCATTTGGGTCGCTCTGCTTACCACCGCCTTTGGACTTCTCATAGCCATTCCTACCTTGATAGCCCACCATTATTTTTCGGACCAGGTAAGTGAACGCTCGGAGGATCTTCAGTTTTTGATCTCCCGCCTCAATGTCCATACCGGTGCGGCGCTTTCCATGGATTCAAAAGAAGATGCGGAGAATTTGTATGAAGCCATTTCTGCGACGTAAGACACGAAACGCGGGAATCGATATTACTCCCCTGATGGATATTGTATTCCAACTGTTGTTGTTTTTTATCCTTACATCGGCTTTTCTCGAACCCGGCCTGCCCCTGGAACTTCCCCATTCTCCCCAGGAAAATGAACGGACCGAAACCGACATGGTCATATCCATTGATGCGGAAGGCCGGATTTTCCTCAACGACGTCCCCGCTTCCCCGGAAACGGTGGAGGCCGCTGTTTCCGCGCTGGCCCGGGAAAAGCCCGGCGCCGCGGTAATCCTCCGGGGGGACAAAAAGGTGCGGTACGGCGTTTTTTTTGAAGTCCTGGACAGCATAAGGAACGCGGGAATTCAAACCATAAGCCTGGCCTATGAGAACGAGGAATCTTAACCCCCTTTTTTTAACCCTAGGCCTTTCGGTTTTTATCCACGGCGGCGTTCTGTGGCTGGCTTCCGGGGGTCCCCCTGCGGCTCAGCCGGACAGGAACCGCGCGGTCCCGGTAACCGTACTCCCGCCCGTTCCCCCGCCGGAAAACCCGCCCATGACCCTTCCCCCGGAAGCTCCGCCGCCCATAGCGGAACCCGCGCCCATAAGGGAAGCCGCCGTACCGTTAGCGGAAACCGTAAGCCCCGCGGCGGAAGCCGCCGTGCCTGCGGAGGCATCCGTTGCGGAAACTCCCCCCGAAGCGCCGGCGGGGCAGCAGGGCTTTTTTGCGCCGGTCTCCGCGTCTTTTATCCGGCCCGAACTCAGGGAAGAGGCCATAAACCGGTATGCGGCGATGATCCGCAGTCTTATTGATAAGCGCAAGGAATATCCCTACCAGGCCCGCCGGCAGGATCAGGAAGGCTCCGTTCAGGTACGCTTTACCCTGTCCCGGCAGGGGGCTTTGACCGGGGACCCGGTGGTGGAAAAAGGATCCCGCCACCGCCTTTTGAACGAATCCGCCCTAAAAGCGGTAAAAGACGCCGCCCCCTATCCCCCCTTTCCGGAAGAAGTCCCGGAGGAAGCAATGAGCTTTCAGGTAACGGTGGCCTTTTCCCTTTAGCTATTGGGCAAGCAGGCCCGCTCTTTTGTGCAAAAAAATGTCCCGCCTGGTGTAAGGCGGGACAAGCAAGGAGGCGTTTTTTACTTGAGCCTGTTCCAAAACCCGGCTGATACGAACCGGCGGTTCGACGAACCTTTGGTTTGATGGAACAAACGCCCTAAAAGTTTTACAGAACCCCAAGGGAGGGATTCAAGGAACTTTAGAAATTCTGGTATGTTACCAGCCAATTATCCTTCGAAGACGCAAATTCATAAGCAATTTGTATCTTCGAATAATGCTCGCCATCACCATGACGGATGATGTAGACCTGACCTGACGAGGCAAATGTCGGGCCGCCTCCTCCACTATGTTCCTGCGTGTAATATTGATACTGATCGTACTTGTAATCGGTAAAAGGGCCGGTAGCGGGATACCCTGAATAATCTCCTGACCCTGCGACATAACTGCCTATATCATTAGTAGTTCCGTCGCCATACCCATACCCAACATAGGTCATAACGTTGAACCGGGTGTGAGCAGTTGGCGCCGCCCCCATTCCTGTATATAAATACTTGCCGACATCAACGTTATAGTTAACGCCTCCAACTGCGAAGTCCTTTTGTTCCCCATAACTTACATCAGCCAAATTGGTTTTTCCGGTATGCCGTACGCCTCCATTGCCTTTTCCTTCACCTTCGCCTTTGGCCGAATCTCCGCTGTTGGTATAAATGAGCCGTGTCCGGCTAAAGGCGATGTCCCATTTATTGGTTTCTATGTCAGCGCCGGTTACCTCTGCCCCCGTACTCAGGGAGTAATACTTTGTGCCATCAGCCGTGGCAAGGGATACGGCCGGAAGGGATTTTTGTTCTCCTCCGTAGTTCGTATCTTCACCCGGATCGGTGTCGCAGCCCAGGAAGAGCGCGGCGGTACAAAAAAGCACAAGAAACCCTAAAAGAACTTTTCCGTGTTTCATATCGAAACTCCTTGTTTTATACGGGCTTAAGCCCGCATGTATCTTAATATCCGTAAAAGCCAACGGCCCTATAAGGAATATTTAAAACCCAGCGTAAAGGTCTGGCCCACGGTGGGGCCCAAAGGATCGATAAGCCCGGTGATGTTGTCCACCGAAGCATTGATTTTAAAATGTTCAGCAAAGGTTATGGAAAAATAAAAGTCCAGAATAAACCGGGGGTCGTAGGAGTCGTCATCGGGGTCCAGGGGCGAAAAAAACCGGCTTTGGAGATAGGTATAGATACCCGCTTTTTTATAATCCCAGCCCAGTTTTGCCTTTACCGTGTGGGCCGGCTGACCGTGGAGTTCATCTTCTTCGGTACGGTCGTAGGAGTAGAGCCAACTGTAGCCGGCAGAAACAAAGGCGCTCTTGAACAGGGTCAGCCGTCCTTCGGTGTCAAAGCCGGTCCGCAGGGACCGGGCGACGTTCCTGTTTTGGTAGGTCACGGTTCCCGATGGGGAGGTACTCACATAATCGTAGAGAATCTCGTTCCACAGTTCCGTGTAGTACCCGTTGATCTGGGCAAAGAAAAGATCCGTTTTTGAATATTCCAGGGCCAGATTGAAACCCAGGGCGTATTCGGGGTTGAGGTCTTTGTTTCCCAGCACCGTGGGATGGCCCGCCACCACCGTGTCGTCCATTGATACGTAAAGGTCGCTAAAGCTGGGCGCCCGGTACCCCAGACCCGCGCCTCCCAGGAGCCTGAAACCTTTCGGCAGGTGAACCATGGCGGAAAGTTTTGGCGCTCCCCCCAGGCCAAATTGGGAACTCCGTTCCCCCCGGGCGCCCAGGATGAACGAATAGCGGTCTTCCCGGAAATATTCGGCCTGTGCATAGAGGGCCTCCTTGTCTACCGCGGCAAAGGTTCCGTTGTTGCGGAGGTTGTACTTGTCCATGGAGTTATAGGCCCCCTCCAGGCCCGCGGTAAAAATAAAATTGCTGACGCCGTCGTAAGTCCCTATAGCCTCGAAGGCCGCGATATTTTCATATTCGTGATTATTCCCCGTGGTCCATGTTTTCATAATCCCCGAATAGGTATCCATGTCCCGCTGATAGTAGTCGTCGTACAGCCGCAGGGTCAGGTTCCCGCTCCAGGGGGCCAGCTTCGCCTCGATGTACCCGCCGGCCCGTATATAGTCCCGGCGGGTAAGGCTGCCCGTACTGCTTGTCTGCTCATCGCTTCGCATAGCCATAAAGGAACCGCCGGCGGACATTTCCGCGTTGTTCCCCAGGGGAAAGGCGGTATCCAATCCGGCTCTCCCCCGGTAGTATTCGGGAAGCAGAGAGGCGCTCTCGTTTTCGTTAAAGTAAAAAGCCCCCCGGGAACCTTCCAGGCTGACGGAATTCCTGGTCGCGGCGATGGGGAAACCGACGACCGCGGTCAAATGCTGTTCCCGGATGGGATTAAAATCCTCAAAGGCCCCGGGTTTTTCAGGGGTGTCGGGATCGTTATAAGCCAGGAGGAAGCTGTTGCTGATGCCGGCCTGAACACTGAGTTCATCCCCCGGTTTTTTGGTGATGATGTTGATCACCCCGCCGATACCGTCGGAACCGTAAAGGGCCGACTGGGGTCCCCGGACTATCTCTATCCTCTCCACGTTGGCCAGGGGCATGGTGTCCCCGTCGAGCCGCTGGCTTACCCTGCCGGTAAGCCTCTTGCCGTCGACCAGGTAGAGAACCCGGCCTTCCCCCATGCCCTGGAGTTGTACTTCGTCCCCCATGGGGCCGCCGGTATACATGATGCCGTAATCCTCAAGGACCTCCGTTACCGTCGCGGCGCTGGAGTTTTCAATTTCCTCCGCCGTAATGACTTCGGTGACCACCGGTGTATCCCTAAGGCGTTTTTCCGTCCGGGTGCCGGTAACGGTTATATCGTCAAGCTGGTATGGATCGTCCGCTTCCTGGGCAAAAACAGCCCCGCAAAACATCAACAGGAACGTACAGAACAAAAGGACCCGTGTCATATTCATACAAACCCTCTCGCAAAAGCTGGTAATATAAAATCATACAATCTTATATATTAAGTTACTATCAACTAACTTTATTAGTTTTAGATAACAATATGCTCAAATAAAAATCATGTCAAGCGTTTTTTTGTCTTTTCAATATAAACTGTTGACGGAATGTGTTACAATAATGTAACATATTACCGGGGACCTGTACGGGTATGTGAGGAGGCATTATGACCATTTCAAAACTATTGCTCATCATGGCGGGCTTTATCCTTGTCGGTCTGGGTATTGCCGGCATTGTCCTTCCGGTACTGCCGACGACGCCTTTTTTGCTGGGCGCCTCTTTTTGTTTTTTAAAGAGTTCCCCCCGGCTTTACCGGTGGATCATGGGCAACCGCTTTTTGGGCCCCCGGATAGAACGGATCCGCGGCGCGGGCCTTACGGCAAGGGAGAAGGTTTCCATCTACCTCTTTGCCTGCGCTCTTATCACACCCGTCATTGTCCTCTCCCATTCCCTGCATCTGCGGATATTCCTTGTCCTGCTTCTGGTCGTAAAGGCCATTGTCTTTCTGCGGATAAGAACGGCCCCGGCCTCCAAAAAGCCCGCCGAAGCTCCGACGGAGGTTCAACAAATAGAAGGCTAACCGGGGGGTAAAAATGCCGGGTCCCGGGGGCCGTGGTGAAGGTCTTCACGGCCCTTCATGCCAATGTCCTATCTTGCGGATCTTCTGGTTCCGGTACCGGACCAGGACCGAAGGATTCCGGCTGCACAGATCGTCCAACTCCCTAACCAGGACCTTTTTTATGATCCCCGCGGCTTCGTCGGGGTTCCTATGGGCGCCCCCGGAGGGTTCCGGTATGACGCCGTTGATCACCTTAAATTCCAGGAGGTCCGAGCTGGTGATCCGCATCATGGCCGCCGCATCCTTTGCCTTGGTAACGTCCCGGAGCAGGATGGATGCACAGCCTTCGGGGCTGATTACCGAATAGATGGCGTTCTCCAGCATATAGATCTTGTCCCCCACGCAGAGTCCCAGGGCGCCCCCGGAGCCGCCCTCGCCGATAATAATGCAGACCAGGGGGGTTTTAAGCCGGCTAAAATCCATGAGGTTCCGGGCAATGGCTTCCCCAATTCCCCGTTCTTCCGCCCCCAGGCCCGGATAGGCCCCGGCGGTATCCACAAAGGTAACAATGGGACGGTGGAATTTCTCCGCCTCCCTGGCCAGGCGCAGGGCCTTCCGGTAGCCTTCGGGGTTGGCCATGCCATGGTTCCGGTACATGTTTTCTTTAAGGGTCCGGCCCTTCTGGTTTGCCAGGATGGTAACCGGCCGGCCGTCGAGGAAGCCCAGCCCCCCGACAATGGCGGGATCATCCCCAAAGCAGCGGTCCCCGTGGAGTTCGATGAAACCGGTAAAGATCCGGCCTATATAGTCCAGGGCATAGGGCCGTTCAGGATGGCGGGCCAGTTCCACCCGTTTCCAGGTCAACTCGGTCCGGGACGTGGATCGGATCTTTGTTTCCAGTTGTTCCAGTTCCCCGGCGGCGTCTATCCCCGATTCCTTGATCAGCCCCTTTAGTTCCTCTACTTTTTTTTGTAATTCATCGATACTCATGATCCGTACTCCCCGTTCACGGAAACCCCCGCGGCCTTTTGGGATGCCCCGGTCCCCCAGGGGCCGCTCCTGTGCAGGTCTATCAAAGCTGAAATGATCCTCCGCTGATCCTTGCGGGGAAGGATAAGATCCACGAATCCCTTTTCCTGTTGGAACTCCGCCCGCTGAAACCCTTCGGGCAGGGTCTGGCGGATGGTCCCCTCGATGACCCGGGGCCCGGCAAAACCGATAAGGGCCCCCGGCTCGGCGATGCTTACATCCGCCAGCATGGCAAAGGAGGCGGTAACTCCCCCGGTGGTAGGGTCGCAGAGTACAATGAAAAAGGGCGCCCCCGCCTTGTCCAATTCCGCGGCGGCGCTGGATGTTTTTGCCATCTGCAGAAGGGAGAAGATCCCCTCCTGCATCCGGGCCCCGCCGGATGTGGTGTAGATCAGCACCGGTAGTTTTTCTTCCGCCCCCTTGAGCAGGGCCCGGCTGACCTTTTCTCCCACCACCGAACCCATGGAGCCCCCCATGAAATTGAAGGACATGAGACCCAGGATAAGGGGCTTCCCTTCTATAGTACAGGTTCCGGTGATAACCGCATCTTTCATCCGGGCCTTGGCTTCGGCCTCGGAAAGCTTCTCCTCATAGCCGGAAAGATCAATAGGATTAAGGGAACTAAGGGTGGCGGAAAACTCGACGAAGCTTCCGGGATCCGTTAAATAGGAGATACGATCCACCGGTTCCATCCGGTAATGATAGGCGCAGGAAGGACAGGTCTTTAGGGCCGCGTCTATAGCCTGGGCCTTATGGAAAGCGCCGCAGGCAGGACAGGCCGCGGGGCTTGACGGGTCCGGCGGATTGGCAGAACCCGGGGGATTAGCTGAATATGTTTTGGCGTTCTTTGCCGTATTAGCGGACATGTTCGACCTCTTCTTTTATTTCATTATAATAGGAAGTTCCGAATTTACCGGAACGAAATTTGGCGTTCTTGATGATCCACCTCTGCTGCGCCTGGTTTGTCTGTATTCCCTCGATGACAAGCTCCCCCAGGGCTCCGGCCATCCGGGCCAGGGCCCCTTCCCGGTTGGCCCCGTGGACAATGAGCTTGGCCACCATGGAGTCGTAGTGGGGAGGAACCATGCAGCCGGTATACAGGAAGGAGTCGAAACGGACTCCGGGGCCGCCGGGAATATCCAGCCGGGTTACCCTGCCGGGACTGAGGGCGTTGATCCGGCACTCCATGGCCCAGCCCGAAAGCCGGACCTCTTCCGGGTTTATCCCGATGCGGCCTTCGGTGCAGGCCAGGATCTGCTGGGCCACAATATCCGTGCCGGTAATAAACTCGCTTACCGGGTGTTCCACCTGGAGCCGGGCGTTTACTTCCATAAAATAAAATTCATCCCCCTCCACCAGAAATTCAATGGTCCCCGCGCCCCGGTACTCCAGTTCCCGGAAGAGCCTTACCGCGCCCAGGGACATCCTTTCCCGCATCTCCGGGCTCACCCCCGGCGAAGGGCTTTCTTCAATAAGTTTTTGATGGTTTTTTTGGACCGAACAGTCCCGCTCTCCCAGGACCGCCACCTTCCCGTTCCCGTCGGCGATAATCTGGAGTTCCACATGCCGGGGGTTTTCCAGATACTTTTCTATAAAGACGGTCCCGTCCGCAAAGTTGGATTCCGCCTCCCGGCTGGCCAGGCTTACATTTTCCCCCAGTTCCCCAAGGGCACGGACGATACGCATTCCCTTGCCGCCCCCTCCGGCGGCGGCCTTGATGATCACCGGCAGTCCCAGTTCCCGGACCGCCGCCTCCGCATCCGCCGGGCCGCTTACCGGCCCATCGGTGCCGGGGGTAACCGGGAGGCCGAAGCGTTTCGCCGTACTCCGGGCCCGGACCTTGTCTCCCAGAAGATCGATTACCTCCGGGTCCGGCCCGATAAAGATAAGCCCCTTGTCCCGGACCAGCCGGGCAAAACCGGCGCTCTCCGAAAGAAAACCCACCCCGGGGTGGATGGCCTCGCAGCCGGTGTTCAGCGCCGCCATGATAAGGTTGTTTCTAACCAGGTAACTTAAAGATGAGGGGGGCGGCCCAATGCATACGGCCCTATCCGCCAGCCGTACATGGAGGCTTTCTTTATCGGCGGTGGAATAGACCGCCACGGTTTCGATCCCCAGGGCCCGGCAGGTCCTGATAATACGAACCGCTATTTCCCCCCGGTTGGCGATGAGTAGGCGGCGAACTGACGTTCGTCGAACTGAGGTCCGATTGTTCAAATCCCGTCTCCGCTAAAGCCGTTTTACTTCAAAGAGGGCCTGGCCGTATTCTACCAGTTCCCCGTTCCCGGCTTGTACCGCCAGTATCTCGCAGTCAAATTCCGCTTCCAGGTGGTTCATCATCTTCATGGCCTCCAGGATACAGAGGGTTTCCCCGGCCTTTACCCGGGAGCCGGGCCGCACAAAGGGAGGGGCCTCCGGGCCGGGAGCATTATAGAAGGTGGCCACAATGGGGCTGGTAATCAATTCCCCCCCGGCGCCGGTTTCCGAAGCGGTACTTACCGGAAGGCCCAGACGGACCGCGCCGTCCCCGCCGGGGGCCGGAGACGGCAGGGGCCCTGCTTCCCCGGCAGGGACCGCCGCCGGGGTCCGGGAGGCCAGGGCCCCGGCCTTTCGGAGTATGAGATGCATGGTTCCATCGTCCAGGTCCAGTTCCACCGCCTGGCCGGCGCTGAATTTGTCTAAAAGGGTAAACAGGGCTTTTTCATTCATCGCAGCAATCTCTCCATATATCTATTATATACCAGAGGGATCCACATCGGTTTCATAATCAATACCGGGCACATCAAATCCATGGGCTTCGAGAAAATCGTGTTTGAACCCCGCCACATCGGCGGCGGAGAAGATGTTTTCTTCGGTAATTTCTTCCATCCGGGCCGAGGTTTCCCTCTGGACATCCTCCCGCATTTCCCAGTCATCGATGCGGATTCGGCCCTCTTCATCCACGGGAACCTCCGCCGCTTCGGCGGCATAGAGGCGGTCCTTGTAGAGCCGGACGATCTGTTCAATACAGCCTTCGTGGAGGCCCTTTTCCTTCATGATGCGGAAAAGGCAGGACACGTATAGGGGGATGATGGGGATCACCGCGCTGGCCCTGGTAACCAGGGCTTTATTTACCGAGACCCAGGCGGCGCCCCGGGGTCCGGCACTGTCCGGGGCGGAAAACTTTTTGTTGATGCCCCTTGCCGCCCGTTCCAGGTCTTCTTTTGCCCGGCCTATGGTTCCGTTTTTATAGATGGGCCAGGACAATTCGGGCCCTATGTAGGTATAGGCCACGGTCTTTACCGCAGGGGAAAGCACCCCCGCCCCGGCCAGGGCGTCGATCCAGCGTTCCCAGTCTTCTCCCCCCATGACCTTGATGGTATGGGCAATTTCCTCTTCCGTGGCCGGTTCGACGCTGGCCAGGTGGATCTTCCCGGTCAACATATCAAGGGTCCTGCCCGTATAGACCCCGCCGATGGGCTTAATTACCGAGCGGTACATTACCCCGTCTTTGGGATCCGTGCGTACCGGAGAAGCCAGGGAATAGATGACCAGATCCACCTGGGCTTTGATCTTCGCTGCCCGGGCAAGTTCTTTGATGGCCCCCACCGCCTCCGCCTTCATGGCATCCGAGAAGGCGTCCCCGTCCAGGGTTTTTGAGGGAAGGCCCGCCCTGGCGGCTTCGGTATCAAAGGCGAGGTTGTTGTACCATCCGGGGGTTCCCGGCTTAGTGGCCGAGGCGGCCTTTTCCAGGGATATGCCCACCGTGGCGGCCCCGTATCCAAAACCCGCGGCGATCCGGCTTGCCAGGCCGTAACCGGTAGAACAGCCGATGATCAGCGCCAGGCGGGGCCCTTCCCCGGTCTTCCCGGCGAGATGGGTCTTTACGTATTGTATATTATTCCGCACCACCGCAGCGCAGCCCCGGGGGTGGCTGTTGAGGCAGATATTATTCCGTATCATGGGTTTAATAAGCATTGTCTTCTCCCTAAACTATTGGTTACTTACCAGGCACAGCCATTCCGCTTCCACCGCCACTTCGGCGCCCACGTAGGCTTTTCCGGCCTGTTTTATCATTTTCGAGGAAACCCGGAGGTTCTCTATCTCCGACCGGAGTTCCTCTCCGGGCCGGACCTGGCGGCGGAATTTTACCTTGTCCACCGAGGCAAGAAAAAAGAGGGCGTCCCCCCCCAGGAGTCCCATTTTACGCAGCCCCGCGCCCCCGGACTGGGCCATGGTCTCTACCAGGATAACTCCCGGCACCACCGGGTATTGGGGAAAGTGTCCCCGGAAGAAAAATTCCCCCTCCGTAAAAACATGCCGGGCGACGATTTTTTCCTTTTCCGCCGATACTATCTCATCCACAAAAAGAAAGGGCTCCCGGTGGGGGAGGAGGTTTTCAATTTCATTGGTACTCACTGTTCACTGCTCCCATATTTTTTAAAAACCACCACCCCGTTATGTCCTCCAAAACCCAGGGACCCGGAAGCGGCGGCGTTGATACTGCCGTATTGAACGGTATTGGGCACATAATCCAGATCACATTCCGGATCGGGATGTTCCAGATTGATGGTGGGGGGGAAAAATCCTTCCCGGATTGCCAGGATGGAGGCTATCGCTTCCAGCCCCCCTGAACCGGCAACACAGTGGCCGGTCATGCTCTTGGTGCTGGACACCTTGAGTTTGCGGGCGTGATCCCCAAAGGCGTATTTGATCATCCTGGTTTCCGTGGGATCGTTCACCTCCGTGGAGGTTCCGTGGGCATTGTAATACCGGATCTCTTCGGGGCGCATTTCCGCATCCTCCAGGGCCAGCTTAATTGCCCGGCCTCCCCCCTCGCCGGAAGGGTCCGGGGAAGTGATATGATAGGCGTCTGCGGAAGCGCCGTAACCGGCAAATTCCGCCAGGATGGGGGCCCCCCGTTTCTTTGCGTGTTCCTCGCTTTCCAGGGTCAGAAGCCCCGCCCCTTCCCCCAGGACAAAACCGTCCCGGTCCGCGTCAAAGGGCCGGCTGGCCTTTTCCGGCTCATCGTTCCGCTTGGTGGACAGGGTCTTCAACATCAGGAAGCCCCCAACGGCGAAGGGCACGATACAGGATTCGGTTCCCCCGGCGATCACCACGTCGCAGCGGCCCAGGCGGATCAGATCCAGGGCCTGTCCCAGGGCGTCGGTCCCGGACGCGCAGGCCGTAACCTGGGTGTAGGCGGGGCCCTTGAGGCCGTAGAGCATGGAGATATTTCCCGCCGCCTCATTCCCTATCATCATGGGGACCGTCAGGGGCAGCATGCGCCGGGGGCCGGCGTCGAAGAGCTTGCGGAAGGATTCGGTCACAATCTCAAAACCCCCGATGCCGTTTCCCAGAACCACCCCGGTCCGTTCAGGATTGGCCCCTATCCGGGGGCCCTCCCCGTCCGTCAAAAGCTCCGCCTGCCTTAGGGCCTGGTTCGCGGCGGCCACGGCAAACTGGGTAAACCGGGCCATTTTCCGGGCGTCCCGTTTATCCATCCAGGCGGAGGGATCAAAATCCTTAACCTCCCCGGCAATGGTAACATCAAAACCGGCGGTATCGAAGAGGCTTATCCTTCCGATACCGCTTTTTCCCGCTATGAGGGAGGCTTTAAAGGCCTCCACCGAATTGCCGATGGGAGAGATTACCCCCATACCGGTAACGACAACCTTTTTTTTCATTCCCTTCTCCCTTATATAAACATCCCGCCGTCTACGGCAAGTACCTGTCCGGTAATATACGATGCGCCATCGGAGGCCAGGAATAAAGCCGCCTCCGCCACATCCTCACCCTGGCCGATTCGCTTTAGGGGGATGTGTTCCAGAAGTTTTTCTTTTACCCCCTCAGGGAGGGCCTTGGTCATGTCCGAGGTGATGTAACCCGGAGCAATGGCATTGACCCGGACCCCCCGGCTGGCGGTTTCCAGGGCCAGGCTCTTGGTAAGGCCGATGAGTCCCGCCTTGCTGGCGGCATAATTGACCTGTCCCCCGTTGCCATGAATTCCCACCACGCTGGACATATTGATGATGGAACCCCTTCGCCGGCGTATCATATCCCGTCCCAGGGTCCGGGCGATTAGAAAGGCCGCGGTAAGGTTTACATCCAGGACCCTCTGCCAGTCCTCCAGGGTCATCCTGAAGGAAAGATTATCCCGGGTAATGCCCGCGTTATTCACCAGGATATCGAAACCCCCGGCGCTCTTTAGGGCTTCCTCCAGGATCCCCTCCACCGCGGCCAGGTTTCCCAGGTCTGCGCTGATCCAGTGCAGCTTTCCCCCGGCCCGGCTTGTCCGTTCCCCCAGATCCCCGGGTTCCCGGGTCCCCAGCCCCCATACTTCGGCGCCCTCCGCCAGGAACCGCTCGGTAATCGCCCGGCCTATACCTCGGGACGCCCCGGTGATTAGGGCCTTTTTGTCTTTTAGTTTCATCTATGGTTCCACCTTTAAAAATTCCTCCGCCGCCTCCACCGTCCCCGCGGCATAGCAGGGCAGGGCGCTGCCGGTTTCCTTCCATAAACCCTGGAGTACCTTTCCGGGGCCCGTCTCCACCACCGCGCCTATCCCCGATGCGGCGATGGCCTCTTCTTCTTCGATCCACCGGACCGGGTTGGTTATCTGTTTCAGGGCCAGTTCCCTGGCTTCCGCCCCGGTGCGGACCGGTTTCCCCGATACGTTGGAATAGAGGGGAATCGCCGGGTCCTTAAAGGAAACTTTTTCCAGAAAGGGGGCGAATTTTTCCGCCGCCCCGGCGATAAGGGGGGAGTGGAAAGGTCCGGCCACGGGAAGCCGCAGCACCCGCCGGGCCCCCGCGGCCTTAAACCGTTCCTGAGCCTCCGCCAAAGCCTCCGCGGTCCCGGCCACCACCACCTGCCGGGGGGAATTGAAATTGGCCCCGTAAAGACCCGTCAAGCCTTCGGCGGTCCATTGGGCGATAAGGGTCTCCACCTGGCTTGGGGAAAGGCCAATCACCGCCGCCATCCCCGGTTCCACCGTATCCGGCGCCGCCCCGGGGTTTTTTTTGGCGCTTTCCGCCTTGATACTATCCACCGATTCCTGCATAACCCTGCCCCGGGCCTTTACCAGGCGGAAGCAGTCCTCCAGGGAGATAACGGCGGAAACAACCAGGGCCGCATATTCCCCCAGGCTGAATCCCGCACATCCCGCGGGGCTAAGCCCCCGTTCTTTGAGGAACGCCGCCGCCGCCAGGTTTGCCAGGGTAATGACCGGCTGGGATACGTCGGTCCGTTTTAGGGTTTCATCCCCGGCGTTTTCCAGCAGGTCTTTCATGTCCTGGCCCATAATATCCGAGGCCAGGGCAAAGAGGGCCCTTAGCTCCCCGCCGGCTTTGAGAAAATCCAGGGCCATCCCCTGATATTGGGCCCCCTGGCCGGGAAAAAGAAAAGCCACCGCCATATCTTTTGCTACCATACGATAAGATTCCCTCCAAAGGTTAATCCCCCGCCGAACCCTATGGTCATAAGGAGGTCTCCCTTTTTTATTTCCACCCCCCGGTTTAATTCGTCCAGGGCGATGGGAATTGACGCCGCCGATGTATTGGCATATTTCTCTATATTAAGGAAGAATTTCTCTTCCGGTATCCCCAGCCGTTTTCCCGCGGCCTGCACAATCCGGGCATTTGCCTGATGGGGTATGATCCGGGCAATTTTCCGGATGGGGATATTTTCCTGATCCAGGAGGTCCTGTATGGTTGCGGTCACCGCTTTGACCGCAAAGTTGTATACCGCCCGGCCGTTCATATCGATGTGGGGGGGGACATCCACCACTTCTCCTGTCTTATAGGGGTTCCGCGAGCCCCCCCGCCGTATAATAAGATGTTCCCACCCGCTGCCATCCGCTCCCAGGATGGTCCGCAGGAGCCCCTGGCCTTCCGCTCCCGTGGCAGGGGCCCCGGTCCGTTCAAGCAGGACCGCCCCGGCGCCGTCCCCGAAGAGGACGCAGGTTCCCCGGTCGTTCCAGTCCGCTACCCTGGTTAATATCTCGGAACCGATCACCAGGGCCCTTTTCCGGAATTGGCTTATCCCCAGGAGGCCCGCCGCAGTTTCCAGGCCGTAGATGAACCCGGTACATCCGGCGGATACGTCCATGGCCGCGGCGTTTTGGGCCCCCAGCCTGTTCTGGACAAGGCAGGCGGTGGAGGGGGTCCCGTAATAATCCGGGGTAGCGGTACTTACCAGGATCAAATCCAGGCTCCGGGCCGCCTCTTCCGGACTCCCTGCCTCCAGCCTTTTGTTTTCAATCGCCATGGACAGGGCCTGTTTTGCCGCCCCCAGGGCCAAATCACTACAGGCCGTATCTTCGTCCGCTATATGCCGGGCCCCTATTCCGGTATGGGACCGGATCCATTCGTCATTGGTATCAACTCTTGTCGCCAATTCGTCATTAGAAATCATTTGGGACGGTATGGCCCGTCCGGTAGCAATTATTTCAATGGCCATTGTACCACTCTTTCATGACAAAATATCGATTTTTGTCATGGTTCTATCATAATAAATTTCTTGATAAAGTCAAGATAAAAATTAGACCCTGTATTAATGTCCAGGTTGCAGAAAAATCGGGGGCTTTTGTTCTCAACGGGGCGTTGATCAAAAAATAATACCAGGGGCTTAAATATAGCCCGGAGGCGGTGGAGGGCCTGTAATTGAACTTCCCCGCCCCTTAAAGAAAATCCCTCCCGGCGCACTTTCCCATCTGTTTGAGCAGGGCCGCCATATCCTTAGCCAGGGGCGCGTGGAGGGTAAGCCCCCCGCCGGCGGCATCGCCGGGGGGAACCGTAGCGTCCGGGGCGGGGCGATAATCCGGAAGGATGAGGGTCCCCGCATGGAGTCCCAGCCGGGAGAGGAGGGGTCTTTCTTCCTGAGGGTCCCCCCGCCAGCCCCGTTTAAATGAGGAAAGGTATACCGGATTTATGGAACCGTAGAGGGGGTCGCAGACGATGGGGTGTCCCAGGCTGGCCAGATGTACCCGGATCTGATGGGTTCGTCCGGTGGCGGGGATGGCTTCTACCACGCCGTAATTCCCGGTTCCCCCCAGGAAGCGGAACCGGGTAAGGGATTCCTTTCCCCGGTACTTATCGATGATGGTCCGGTGTTGTTTATCCCCGTCGGGGACCAGGGGAAGGTCGCAGCTCGTTTCGGTCCAGGAGGGCCGGCCATGGACCACGGCGATATACCGCTTTTCCACCCGGCGGGCCTCAAAGGCCCCGGAGAGGTTCCGGTGGGTTTCCGCATCCTTGGCAAAAACCACCAGCCCCGAGGTATCCCGGTCGATCCGGTGAACCGTGAAGATCCTGCCGGGGAAGGGCGGATCTTCCG
This sequence comes from Treponema sp., assembly GCA_031275535.1. The sequence goes on from JAISOR010000171.1 coordinate 18,108, forward strand.
CCGGCGGCGGATCCTCCGGTCTGCCCGCGGCCCTTTCCCCCTGTTCCGCCAGGAACCCGCTGAGGAGCCTGTCCAGCCGGTCCTTTGAACCATCCCAGCGGTCGGGACTTACCGCTATGCCCCAGGTTTTGTTCACCCCTACGATGAAATCATCCTCATATATAATGGTAAAGGCCTGCGTCTGTTTCATAGGGTTCCAGTGTAAACCCCTTGGGCCGCCGGGAAAAGGGTCTCTTCCCGGGAACAATAATTCCGAATTTGAACGAAAAAACAGCCCGGACAGAACATCTGAAAGCGGACACGCTTGCCCCTGCGGGGCTTCGGTCAAGTGTCCGCTTTCAGATAACCCGTCCGGGCCTTTTTATCTTTCTCATTTTGGGGAAGTACCGGTTTTTAAGATGATTTTTATGGTAAAAAACAATGAAACAACCTCAGTACCCATACTAAAACAGGGACATTAAAGGGTTGTTTCATTGTTTTTCAGATTAAACGATTTGCTTTTCAATACGTTTCCTCATACTCGCTGGCAATGGGTTTTAAATCCGGAATTACTACCCCGGGAATTCCTTAGCTCTGTCCCCGGAATGGCCGATAAGAACCTATACCCTATGAAAAATTTGCCATCCTTGAACAGATCGTCTTTTGGCCTCCCCCTGTATTTTCTCCTGTTTTTTATTTCCGGGAATCTTTTTGGGGCCGTGCCCCTTTCGGAGCTTGCCGTTAAAGACGCCCGGGCCAGGGTAATCAGGGCCGCTGAGGAATACCAGGGGATTCCCTACCGCTATGGAGGGCTGGACCGAAGGGGGCTGGATTGTTCCGGCCTTGTTTTCTTGAGTTTCCGGGACGCCCTGAATGTTTCAGTGCCCAGAACAACCGAAACCCTTTATGCCTGGGTCGAGAAAGTCCCGGACTCCAAGCTTCTGCCCGGAGACTTGGTTTTTTTTAATACCCTGGGAAGGGCCGGGGGAGAAGTTTCCCATGTGGGTATTTATATGGGGGACGGAACCTTTATTCATGCCGCGTCGGAGGGGCCCCAGACGGGGGTGATGTATTCCCGCTTGAACGAATCCTACTGGCGGCGTACCTATGTGGGCGCGGGACGGATCCTCCCCGAGGGCGATCCGGTTTTAGCCCCTAAGATAGCGGTCCCGGGGGATGCCGGATCCGGCGGGGCCTCCTCCTCTACAAACGATGAGGCCCGGGGCTTCCGGCTGGGCCTGGGCCTTGCCCCAAGTTGGAACGGCTTTTTGGAGAACGGCGCTTTTAGGGGCGGCGTTCTCCAGATCCAGGGGACCTATGACATACATCCCTTTGGGTACCGGATCCGGCTCGGCATAGAGCTGCGGCCTGAATGGGACAAAGCGCTGGGGGTCTTCCGTATGCCGGTGACCCTGTCCATTGGTCATGATGACCGTTTTAGGCTCTTTGCCGGTCCCGCCTTTACCATAGGAGATCCGGTCCTTCGTACCGCCGGGGGCGACCGGCATTATACCGGCGGCACCGCCTGGCTGGGGACCGTAGGCATGACCATAGCCCCCTTCTCCTTCCGCATTGGAAAGGGGACCCTTTCCCTTTACGGAGAACTCTCCTGGCAGTCATATTTTAGGGACCCGGCCCTGGAAGCGGATTTTAACGCCGATCTGAGCGCGGGCCTGCGGATATCCACGGGGCTGCGTTACGCTTGGGGATTGTGAGAGAGAACGTGTGGGAAGAGGGTGAAGAGTGACAGAGGAAAAAGATTGAAATTTATTAGATACGGTATTATAATATTCATAGAATAAATGCATTAGGAGGGAATTATGAAATCAAACGCATTTTTGATGATGGGTATTATTCTATTATGCGGATGCGCCTCTGTAAAGCCCATAACCCCAAATATTATCGATGATATTGGTGGATATAATGAAATAAATAGATTTCAATATTATTTGTCAGCAAAATTAGTATTAACTGATGCCGAAAGAGTGAGGAATCAACAAAATATAAGTAAATACGGGGCGGCGGCCATAAAAGACACAATCTATAGAAATAAAATAATAATTAGAAAAAATACTATGGGGGTATTAATAAACTCGGGAGTAGAAAATGAGAATGCCCTTGAATTGGAAATATGTTTTGAAGAAGACGATAATAAAAGAATAAGATTTCGCCAACAGGGGCCAGGGCTTGATAGAAAATTATATATAGTTTATGACGATCCGGTTGGGAGGATAATAAATTATGGCGGTGAATTGTATAGGGTGGATTATAGAGGTCAAGAGCGGCCATATTTACGGGTAAAGGTATATAAACGATTGCATGAAAAAACAAAGACAAGATGGGTAAAAGGAAGACGCATAGAAAATAATTAAAATTGGTAAAGCCCCGGCTTTGCCGGGGGTATTTGACACTTATGGATAAAATGTGGAAATACCGGAATTGGAGAATTTGCTAAAGGATACAAAATACGCATCATTTTTCGGTTCTGTTCAAAAAGTAGAACTAAAGAATTATACATACCCGGATCTCTTTAAAATTGGCAAAGAAGAGACCGGATATTATGCGATTAAAATTAGAAGAAATAACGAGCCCCATATTATCGATTCGCTGGATTGTATCTCAAAAATAGTAGATCCTGAAAATGTTATCTATAAAAATATGGATGTTTTTCAAAAGGACGGTTTTATAATCCAGGTAAATAAATGGATAAACGGGAAACAGCCCATTGACATAAACAGGGAAAAGATCCCCGAAATATTTGGAAAGCTTGCATGCATAAACAAGAAAAATATCGTAAATGGACCATATACGACAATGTATGCCGAAGGAAAAAGATTTGAAACGATAAAGGAAATGGTAAATTGGGAAATGGATCAGCATAAAAACTATTTACCGGACGGAATAAATTGGATGGAAGTTTCTGAAATACTAAAAGAATTAGAAAAAGGAATTCGTAGTATAATAGTTGAAGACATAAATACCGGGAATATGTATATAACAGACGATGGAAAATATAAAATAATAGATATTGACTGGCTGCATAATGGATTAAATCTGTACCAATTCGATCATTTTGATTATTTTAATTTTTATGGAAATGTATGGTATGTAATAACAGGAGAAGAAGCAAGGGAAAGTTATATAGCCTATTTTGACGAACTTGGAATAAGCAAGGAAGAGGCGAATGAACAAATAAGATCGTCGGAAATATTATCAATACTGAGGCAGAATACGTATTGGGAAAAAAGCAATAGGCCAAATGAAGAAGAGATCAAACGAAGGATAAAAATAGTATTGGAAAGAGATCGATTTATATAAAAACGGACGTTTTGCATCATAGGTCTATGTGTGTACCAGCTATGCGAAGTACATATTGACAAAAAAAACAAAGTAGTATAAAATAAGCATCGTGGTATAGATGATATGAAGCAGTTTCTCTTTGTTTTGTTAATATTTATCTCGGTAGTACCCCTGTCTGCGCAGGAACTAAATAATAAAACAGATGATAATGAAACAGTTAACACAAATAACATTAACAACGGGTCAAAATACTACGATTTTGGCTCTGATGATGGTATTACAATATATGCCGACCGTCCAAAAGATGAGTTTCCGCCGGACACAGTTGAGCACTATATCTTGGAAAAACTGAGCGGATATCCGGCAGATCAAAAGAGCTTTATAGAAAATGATTTTCTGGAAAAAGCCGGGTTTCGCCGTACGGGAGACATTAAATTTCGCAGATCAACCGGGGGAGAAAAAGCAATGTCCGTATTACACGGTATTATACATCCCTTTAGCTTTGGCATTGTGCCAATGAAACCATTTTTTGAGACAGAATACGAAAGATTGCCGGATGGCGAATTTTATAAATTTAAAACCATACTTGTTAGAAGTGAGTATATGGATATTTCACCGGAAGTGCTGACTGTAATGGAATTGGAATACATGCTGCAGATCGAATTTTGCGGCGGCACCTTAAGCCCAAATCATAATATAAACTATTATACCGAAGAAAATATAAATAAGTTTGAGAAATTGGCATTAGATCTGCCTGAGTATCCGGAGAGTATTAAAAGATTGAAAGAAAGATACTTGCATGTTGAATTAGAAAGGATCAAGTCGGCTCTTGAACGGTATAAGAACCCAAGTGAAAATTATGTAAGGGCATTAGAAAATTTAGGCGACAGCCTTAAGATATGGGAAAAGCATTGATGCCCTGCTTCCCTGCAATTCATTTATCAAATAAATATCCTAATTCATAATAATTACTTACATCAATACCATATTCATTATATAATGCTGTTGACATTGATTTGTATTGATTGGCAAGTTCATCATTGCCTGATTGCAACGCACAAAAGGATGCTTTTTTATATGCCAGAGGTAATACTTCCATATTTAATGATAATTTATTCTCAAATAATTTCTGAAAATTATCAAGCGCCGAGGTGTATTCTTTGTTTTCTGACAGGACCAATGCTATCCAGTACAGGGGCCATAGATCTTCCGGGAAAATATCAAGGGCCTTTCGGCAATATTCAATAATTTGATATGGTTTTTTCGTACTAAGAAATTCTTCAATGTTTGTATAAAACATATATTCCATATATAGCCGTATTTCATTTTCGGAATGATGAAGATTTATATAATCCGAAGCGTCCTGATTTTGAGTGAAGGCATAAGTTTCAAGATCATCAAGAGCTTTTTGCAAAGAAATATTTCCGGTGGACTCGCTGGTCCTCCAGAAATTATAATTAAAATGTTCACCATAATACATTTTTAAATAATAGAGGGCCATAATATATTGTCCTTCACCCGAGAGAAAAGCGGAAGAATCATTGCCATAAAAATCACGCGTTTTTCTTAAGTCTTTAACCAGATTAAATATATATCGTAAATTTGCATTTACCGGGACATATTGATAAAAGGAGCCGAATTTTGTTTCCGGTTCTACGATAAAACCGTCATAATTATCCTTATCATAAAAAATATCCCAATGGTGGATGTCTTCTGATACTATTATTTTCGGAACGGTAATAGTACCTCGCCATTCTTGAATAAGTATATCTGAATTTCGCACTTCGTAAGGAAGATAAAAACGATAACTGGCAAAGGAATTCCCATAATGGTCTAAAAGCCATGACCCAAGAGGCTTATAATTATTGCCTTTATTTTTTTGAATTCGTTTAATACCATGAACAGAGCCGTAGTGAATAAGAGCCTTTTCATTGGGAACAGCGGAATCCATAATAGCAATTATAGCTTTTGCAGCGTAAGAATCCCGGTAGTTCATCCAGTCGTCCTGTTCTATGGCACTATAATCTTCTCTGCCGGATTCAGGGGCTATTATCTTAATCCGGTCTTCTTCCGGCAAAGAGGCGTTTAAGTTCCGAACCGCCTGATAATACGATGCCCCTTCATATCTCCATCCGGCGGACATCCATGGATAAAACATAAAGAAAAAATAATTTTCGTCCCCAATTGCAAGGTAATCGGGGATGCCGCTTTCATCGAATATGTACCGTACTCCGGCATCATAAAAATCCCCGATATTTTCCGCGATAAAAAGTTCTTCATTTACTATTGGATGTGATTCGCCTATAAAAATGATTTTTTTGTTTTTTATCTCTTCAAGTATACAAGTTAATGCATCCGGCGCGCTGATGCTTATTTCCCGTAGTTCTGCTACCGCTTCTTTGGCAGCATTACATCCGGAAAGTATAAGTGAAAGACATACTATACACCATAGGGCCTTCTTTCTAAATGCTAATTTTGACATTTCTATACCCCAAATCTATGTTTAAATAGTATTACACGGTATTGGGGTTGTCAATCTATTTTTTGGAGGATGATACATTGGAAACCAAAACACTGGTCAAACAGATAAAAGCCAAAAACCGCGCCTCGAATGTGTATGTGTTCGTGAGCGTGCTGTCCGGTGTCGGGACCACGCTGTTGACGGTCATGCTGGTACATCTGCTTCTCGCGGGGCAGCTTACAACGGAACGGATATGGCAAACCGGTGTGGGCATAGTCATTCTACAAACCGCAAAGGCCGTCTTTTACGCATTGGGGATCCGGAGGGCGCATCACGCCGCGTACAGATCCCTTGCGGATTTACGGCTCGACATCATCAGCCATTTGAAGAAACTGCCCCTTGGGTTTTTCCAAAAACGCATGACCGGGGATCTGGCAAATATCATCGGCCAAGATGTGGAGCAAATAGAGATTTATCTGGCCCACACCCAGCCGGAAATTATGGCCACAACCCTTATCGCCGCGCTCATCACGGCGCTCATGTTCATCGTTGACTGGCGGCTGGCCTTATGTCTGCTCGTGCCGGTTGCCGCGGCGCTGGGGCTGTTGGCGTTGATATTCGTACTTTGGAGCGGCCTGATCGCACGGTACAATCAGGCAACGAAGGAAATGGCGGAAAATCTTATGG
>JAISOR010000189.1 GCA_031275535.1 Treponema sp.
ATATATCACCGTCCCGCCTGCATATAGATGCAGTTCGTATATATCGCCGCTTCAGCGTGTATAGACGCTATTCGTCTAACCGGCTCCTGCCCGAAATAAAACGAATACGTGTTACATCCATCCCCCGGCATATAAGCGCAATGCGTATATATCCCACCCGTCCCGCATATAGACGCAGTTCGTATATATATCGCCCCCCGCCGCAGGCCACCCCCGGCAGATCCGCGTCCCCTACCGGGACCAGGGCTCGGCCCGCCGGGGCAGGCGGGTCTACATGACAGGAAGATGGGAGATAGAGCGGGAAGGGGTCAGAGGGGACTTCGGGGAGATCGTGTCGGCTATTGTGCCGTAGGAGGCAGTTATTTTAATTGAGAGGAATTACTGCGTGGAGTTTCGGCAAAACCGAAACTCCAAAGGCGATTTACTGCGTAAATCGCCCGTCCCCGAGTCAAAGACAGATTGCCAGATCTACCGGACGTTGTCCGGCGAGCTTTGAACAGGGGGGCCGTTTTTAGTGTATTCCACCCTAGGAGGAGTACAATGGGCAGATTTTTAATTAATCCCCGCCGATTGAAGCGCCGCTGTTTTCCGCGCCCTCTTTCTGTACGAGGCGGCAATGCAGATAATGGCCTATGCGCCCTACGGTTCCGAGGGAATTATTATCCGGGTGGAGACGGACATACGCCGGGGTATTCCGGGGGTCGACATCACCGGCCTTGCGGAGGGGGCGGTCCGGGAGGCCCGGGAACGGGTCCGGGCAAGCTTCCGCAATTCCGGCTATCCCTTTCCTCAGGACAGGGTCCTGATTAACCTGGCCCCCGCGGGGGTACGGAAGGACGGGGCCTCCCTGGATCTGCCCATCGCCCTTTCCGTAATGGCCGCCGCCTCCCTGGTCCCGGCCCTGGCCGCCGGGCCGGATGCGGAAGCATTGATGGTCATGGGGGAACTGGAGCTTTCCGGCAGGATACGGCCGGTCCGGGGGGTGCTGGCGGCGGTGGCCGCCGGGCTCCGGGCGGGGATACGGAATTTTATCGTCCCCGAAGAGAACGCCCGGGAAGCGGCGGTGCTTGTCCGGGGTTCGGGCCGTTTTGCCGCCGCGGCAACCCTGGACGGGGCGGTCCGGGCTCTGGCGGTCCGGGCCGAAACAGGCCGGCTCCCGGAGTATGCCGCCGGAACCGAAGGGGAGCCCCCCGGCGAAGACGGCGGTCCGGGGGATTTTGCCGATGTCCAGGGCCAGGACCGGTACAAGCGGGTTCTGGAGATAGCCGCCGCGGGGGGCCACAATGTCCTGGTCTTTGGGCCTCCGGGGGCGGGAAAAACCATGCTGGCAAGGCGTATGCCTTCCATTATGCCTCCCCTTCTGCCGGAGGAATCGGTGGAGCTGACCCGTATCCACAGTTTGGTCGGCCTCCAGGAGACGGGGGAATTTTCCCTTATTACCCGGCCCCCCTTCCGTTCGCCCCATCATTCCGCCAGCGCCGAAGGCGTCCTGGGGGGCGGCAGGACGGTACGGCCCGGAGAGATAAGCCTGGCCCAGTTCGGGGTCCTCTTTCTGGACGAGGCCCCTCAATTCAAGACCCACGTGCTTCAGGCCCTGCGGGAACCCCTGGAGGACCGCTTTCTTACGATTTCCCGGGCCGAGGGGCCCCTGCGGCTCCCCGCGGATTTTCAGCTCCTCCTGGCGGCAAATCCCTGTCCCTGTGGCAGGCTGGGAACAGCGGATACCGCCTTCCGGGGATCCGGTCAGGAAGAGGCGGATCTTTCCGCCGGTTTCGGCAGGGTACTGAGTTCCGGCTGTTTCTGTTCCGCCGACGGGATCTACCGGTACTGGCGTAAATTTGGCGCCGCCCTGCTGGACCGGGTGGAACTGAGGGTTACGGCGCTTCCCGGAACGGGTCTTTTGGGCCCGGACCGGGGGGAGTCCAGCGCCGCCATTGCCCGCCGGGTATTACAGGCGGTGGAACTCCAGCGGCGGCGCTTTGAAGGAACCGGCGTCAGGCGGAACGCGCGGATGCCTCCGGGGCTGATCGACGAACACTGCGCCCTCGACGGAGAGGCGGCGGGGGTTCTGAACAGGGCCGCGGAAAAACTGGGCCTCTCCGGAAGGGCTTTCCACGGGATTCTCCGGGTCGCCCGGACCATTGCGGATCTGGAAGGTTCCGCCGGCATCCGGAGCGTTCACCTGCTGGAGGCCGTTCAGCACCGCCGCCTGGGGGACGATCCCTACGACGTGCTGATCCGGTCATAAGGGCCGGGATTTGTATTTCAGCGGCCCCAGAGGGGGCCGTTGTCCGCCAGTTCCGGTATCGCCTCAAGGATCGCATCGTCGATCTTCCGGTCCCCCGCGGTGATCCCCAGTTTCAGGTCGGGCCGGGCGGCTCCGTGGAAATCGCTCCCGGCGCTTACGCGGAGTCCCAGGGACAGGGCAAGCTCCTCCAGCCGTTTACAGGTCCTGGGTTTGGCGGTGGGATGCCAGGCTTCAATGCCGTCCAGGCCCTGGGCGGCAAAGCTTTTTATCAGATCCGGCAGGCGGCCCCAGGAAACATAGAGGGACATGGGATGGGCCAGCACCGCAATGCCCCCGGATTCCTTGATGCACTTCAGGGCCCGGTCCAATTCCAGCCCTTCCTTGGCTTTATAGAGGGGTTTTCCCCTGGCCAGATACCGGGAAAAGGCCTGTTCCCGGTTTTTGACGATCCCCCGCTGTACCAGCAGGGCGGCAAAATGGAGTCTTCCGACGGATCCGCCCCCGGTTTTCAGTTCGTTATACGCGGCTTTGATCCCCATGGAATCCATGGTTTCCAGGATTTTCAGGTTCCGTTCTTCCCGCCGCCGGGATAATTCATCGAGGGCCTCGATAAAAGAGGGACTCGGAGCCCGTATCCCCAAGCCCAGAAGGTGAAATTCGCCGGTCCCCGGCGCCGGCTGGAAGCCGGAACGCTTCTGCGGCCATTGAATTTCCAGTTCCACTCCGGGGATAAAACGGATCCCCAGGGTTTCCGCCGCCAATCTTGCCTCATCCAGACCCTTAATGGTATCATGATCCGTCAACGCTATGGCGGAAAGCCCCCTTTCAGCGGCGGCGGCCATCAGGGCGGCGGGACTTAAACTGCCGTCGGAAGCGCTGGAATGGGTATGCAGATCTATCATCCCCGATAGTGTATCAGCAATGGGGAATGCTAAAAACCCCGCCCGGATTTGCCGGCAAAGGCCGGATCGCTTCAAAAAAGGACGAATTAGACCGAAAATAAGATATAGGAGCGTTTGGTCGTTGACTGTTATGGTTCCCAGTCATAAAATGTAACAAGATGGAAAGGACGGTCTCTAAGTGGATTACAGTCTTGAGAACGGTATAATTGTCTCATCCGGCAAAGAACCACGAACCGCTTCTCTTGGGGTATCGGACCGCAGGCTGGCCCGGCCCGGCGCGGGAACCGTCCTGGATCTGGGGGGCCGTTCTTTTGTATATCCCGCTCTGATCAACACCCACGATCACCTTCAAGGCAATTACCGGCCTCCGGTCGGGCCCAAGCCGGGGACCTTCTACCTGACCTGGCTTCCCTGGGACAATGACCTCAAAGCCTCCGATACCTTCAAAGAGCGTTCCAGGCTTAGCAGGGAGGAGCTCTACGCCCTGAGCGGCTATAAATGCCTCTTTTCCGGGGTCGTTACGGTGAACGATCATTTTCCCCAGGCCCTCAATAAAGAGATACTTCCCACCCTGCCCATCAGGGCGATACTGGAATACGGAATATCCCACGAAGCTTCGTCCTACGACCTCAAATGGGGGGACGGGGTAGAGGTGGAATATAAAAGGGCGGTCAAAAACAAGTGGCCCTTTATCACCCATCTTGCCGAGGGCTTTGACGAAGAGTCCATGCATGGGGTGGAAAATCTGGAGAAACTCAAGGTTTTGGACAATCACTGCCTGCTTGTCCACTGCATAGGCTTCAGCGACAGCGATATTGAAAAGGTCGCCAAAGCAGGGGCCAGCGTATCCTGGTGCGGTTTTTCCAATATGTCTATGTTCAACGTAACCGCCAAGATCCGCAAGATGCTCAAGGCCGGGGTGAATGTAACCATAGGGACCGATTCTTCCGCTACGGGCTCCGCCAATCTGCTGGAGGAAATAAAATACGACCGGGAGTTGTACCGGAAATTGTACGGCGAAGATCTGCCCCCCGGAACCATTTTTGACATGGTTACCATTAACGCCGCCAAAGCCTTCTGGCTGGGAGATAAGCTGGGGACCCTGGAAGAGGGGAAGCTGGCGGATATTCTCGTGGTAAAGGGCCGAAGGGACGATCCCTACGAGAATCTGGTCTCCGCCTCCATGGAGGATATTGAACTTGTAACTATGGAGGGGAAGCCCATCTATGGGGAGATGCGTTTTCTGGATCTTTTTGGGGGGGAGCTGCCCCTGGATTATACGGTCATAACCGTGGGGAAGCGGCCAATGTTTATAAAGGGAGATCCCGCCGGTCTTTACCAAGAGGCCCGGCGCGAGATTGGCTTCAAAAAAGTGCTCGATTTTTTACCCTTTGAGCCGGAAGCGTAGGAAGGATCCGAATGCCCAAACCTTTGCAGTACCGTTCAGGTTCGCTTATTTACTTCCAGGGAGACGCTGCGGACAAGGTCTTTATCCTTCAGACCGGCAAGGTCAATCTGGTTTATCAGGATGTAGAAAGCGGACAGGATGTTCACGACCTGGTACAGCCCGGAGAATTTTTTGGCGTTAAGTCCGCCCTGGGCCGGTATCCCCGGGAGGAAAATGCGGTGGCCCTTCAGGATACCACCATTATGGCCTTTACGGTTCTCGAGTTTGAAGCCCTGGCCATGTCCAATACCCGCATTATCCTTAAGATGCTCAAGGTCTTTTCCAATCAACTCCGGCGTATCCACAAACAGGTTTCCAACCTTATGGAAAAGGAAGCGCCCCAGAATGTAGAACAGGGCCTCTACAACGTGGGCGAGTATTACCTTAAAAACAAGCGTTTTTTTCAAGCCAAGTATGTGTTCAGCCGCTACCTGACCTATTATCCTTCGGGGAGAAACGCCGCCCAGGCGGCAAAGAATCTGGAAATAGCCGAATCTTCCCTGGGCAGGGCCGGAGGCGGCAATTCCGGTCCATCGGCGGAAAGCTACGGCCTTTCCGCGCAGGGGGTTTCCTCGGGCAGGGGCGGCGGCGGCGGGGATCTTTCCGAGACCGCCAAGGCCTATTACGATGCGGTAAGCTTTATTTCCCAGGAGAAGTATCAGCAGGCGTACCTGGCCTTTAAGAAGATAGCCGACGCCGGGGAGGAGCCCGAGTATACCGCCAAGAGCGCCTACGAAATCGGCCGCTGTCTCTTCCTGCTCAATAAGTATGACGACTGCATCAAGCATTACACCATGATGATCACCAAGTATCCCAAACATCCCAATTTGGGGGACGCCCTGTTCTTTATGGGTCAGTCCTACGAGAAGAACGGCAGAAAGGATCAGGCCGTGGTTTTCTACAAGAAGATTCTGACCATGATCACCGACGAGGATGAGGCGGTGTACATAAAAGCGAAACGGGCCCTCAAGGCTCTGGAGGAATAGCGTGGCTATGGATATGGCGGCGTTCAGCCGCTTTGCCAGGACTTTTCAGCCGGGAGAGATGATTTTTGCGGAATTTGAGCCGGGGGATGCCTTCTACCTTATCCAGTCCGGCCGGGTGGAGCTGGTTAAGATCATCGGGGATATTGAAAAGACCCTGGATATTATGGGCGCCTCGGAGATGTTCGGGGAAATGGCCATCCTGGAAAATTCTCCCCGTTCCGCCACCGCCATAGCCCTGGATACGGTGAAGGTACTGGAATTTAACCGGCAGAATTTTGAGATCCTCATGCTGGGAAATCCCCAGATTGCGCTGAAGCTGCTCAAGATGTTCACCAAGCGCATCTACGATTCCAAGCGGCGCTTTATGATCCTTACCCTGGATGAACCCCAGGCCAGAATCGCCGATGTCTTCCTCATGCTGGACGAAACCTGGACCAGCCTGGACCGGACTACGGAACGCCGGGAATTTAAAACCACCATAGAAGACATTGCCCACTGGGCGGGTATGAGCGTTAACCAGGCCCGGGAAGAGATGAGCCACTTTGCCGCCCAGCGGCGCATGGAAATTTATCCCGACAAGATCGTGGTCAGAAACATAAACGACTTTTCCCGCTTCGTTAACTCCCGGCGGAAGAAACTGTAATCCCGGAGCCCCCACTCCGCGAAACCCCGTTTCCTCTCCACGCTTCCTCCCCGCTCTTTTCATTCTCTGCCCTGCCGGTATTCCCTGGGGGAGAAGCCGGTGTTTTTTTTGAAGATAAAACTGAAGTAATGGGGATCGTTGAACCCCGTCTCGTAAGCTATGTCGGCGCTCTTCATGGTCGTATTGGCAAGCAGCTGTTTCGCCTTTTCAATCCGTATCCGGGTAAGGTATTCGATAAAATTTTCCCCCGTTTCCTGGGCAAAGACCGTACTGAGGTGGTTGGGGCTTATCCCCACATGGGAGGCCGTCGTATGAAGGGAAATGTCCTGATTCCCGTAGCTGCGCTCTATGTAGGCCTTGGTCTTTAAGATGACCGCCTGGTACCTGCCACCGGTCCGGGATTCCCGGAATTCGATAACCGCGTTGAAGAGGGAACGGATCTTCTCGTAAAAAATCTCCCGGGAGTTGATGATCTCCCTGATTTCATAGGGGTTGAGGCTGAAGGGGATGATCTGTTTGATGTCTCCCCCCAGTTCTTCAATGATCTTGGATGCCGCCACGATGATGTCTCCCAAAAGATAGTATTCAAGCATCAGGCTGTCCCGGGGGCTGTCTTCCAGCAGTTTTGTATAGTCCCGGACTATGGAATCCACGTCCCGCTTTGCGGCATATTTCAGCCGGGCCAGAAGGGGGTCCCCGTCGATGTTGAGGATGCCCGTCCGGTCAAAGCCCTCCCCGGCGGACAGGTTCCGGTCGTCGGCGATCTGGGCAAGCCCCAGGGCCGTCTGGCGGTCGATGATCAGCCGGGCATTGTAGAAGGACCGATTGATTTCTCCCAGCCGTTCCACCGCCGGGCCTATGCCTACGGCAACCTGGTACTCCGTATCGCGTTCCACCGCATACTTGATCGCCTGGGCAATGGAGTATACCGATTCTTCGATTGATTCGTGTGATTCGTGGGCGTCAACGGCTTTATGGGAATCCGCCGTTTCGCGGGCCTCCCCCTCCTGGGCCGTCCCCTTGATCAGCATGACGTACTTGTCTTCATCTTCCTGGAAGAGGATAACATTGGGGTACTTTTCCGTTATGGATTTAAGGATCATCTTTACCGGCAGCAGCCGCGGTTCCTGCCGGTTTTGTTTTGCTCCCGGGGGCGGCAGGATGCCGATAAGCGCCGCAATGTAGGAACGGGCTATCAGATCGAGCCCCCGTTCCCGGGCCTGTTCCGCGATCCCGGCGGCGGGGACAAGGCCGTTGACCAAATCCCGGAGCCACCGTTCCCGCAGCACATCCTCATGGGACTGGACCTGTTTTTTAAGGTGTTCAATGCTGAGGAGTTTTTCCTTTTCCTCGTCGATCCGGGCGGCGATCTTGTCCAGGGCTTCAAGCATATCCTGGGAGGATACGGGCTTTAAGAGGTATTCCTCCACCCCGATGGAAATGGCCTTCCGGGCATATTCAAATTCATCATGGCCGGAGAGGATGATTATTTTTATCCAGGGGAGGCTCTTCTTTACGATCCGGGAGAGGGCAAGGCCGTCCATGAAGGGCATCTTTATGTCGGTGATGAGGATATCGGGCTTTATGTCCTTGATGCTGGCAAGGGCCATTTCGCCGTCCGGGGCCTCCCCCGCCAGGGTATAGGCGGTTTTGTCCCAGGGGATATTGTTCCGTATCCCCTCCCGGACGACGATTTCATCTTCCACCAGAAATACCTTATACACCCTGGTAGGCCTCCGGAACTTTCAAACTTACCCTGGTTCCTTCCCGGTAGACGCTTTCTATTTCCAGGAGATCCGTCCGGTTATAGTACAGTTCCAGCCGCTTGTTTACATTGTAGAGGCCGTAGATGGCGTTTAACCCGTCCGGGGCGGGGTCCGCGAGCTGTTTTTTGATGTTTTCCAGCTGTTCGCCGGTCATGCCTATGCCGTTGTCCTCGATGCTGAACCGGAGCCAGGGCTCTTCCCGCCAGCCCCGGACCCTGATGGTTCCCCGGCTCCGCTTGTTCTTTATGCCGTGGTAGAGGGCGTTTTCCACCAGGGGCTGGAGCAGCAGTTTGAGGATCATGCGGTCCCCCATCTCCTGTTCGTATTCGATGGAGTAATCCAGAATATCCCGGTAACGGATCTTCTGGATGGTCAGGTAGCTTTCGACATGCTTGAATTCATCGTGGACGTGGAGCCATTCGCTTCCCCGGTTAAGGGAGATGCGGAAAAAATTCGACAGGGCCCGGGTTATGGAGACAACCTCTTCGTACTGGTTTCCCTCGGCAAGCCAGATGGTGGAATCCAGGGTATTGTACAAAAAGTGGGGGCTTATCTGGGCCTGGAGGGCCTTCATCTCGGACATCTGCCGGTTCTGCTGTTCCCGGATATTGTCCTCCAGGAGGGCCTTGATCTTTCCCGCCATGGCATTGAGGTTTTCCGTGAGGGTGTGGAATTCGGTGATCTGGGGAACCTTGGCCTGGGCGCCGAGATCCCCTTCGGCGATCCGGCTTGAGAGGGATACCAGGGCCCCGATGGACCGGTCCACATTGGAGGCCACTGATATCTGCACCAGTACCGAAAAGATCGTAACAAAGACCATGATCCCCAGCTCTATGCCGCCTATGATAAAGGTCCGCCGTTTTATCTCCTCGTTGGCGGCGGCGGCGGATTCAATTTCAAGGACGATGAAATCCTGTAGAATTTCCGAGACCAGCAGGGACACCCCCCGGATTTCGTCCAGGATACGCTCGTTTTCCACCACCGGGAAGGAGGCCTCCATCTGGCTGCCCAGGCGGTCCACATAACGGGTCAGGGTATTCATGGCCCGGCCGGCCACCTCCAAAAGCTGCCGGTTTTCCGCCGCGGTGGTGGACATAATGTCGTTTATGCTGGCGTTGACGGCGCCGATGATCTCGTACTGCCTCCCCTCGCCGAAGGATTTATTCCCCGCCACAATATCCCACAGCTCGTTGCTGATGTCGGTTTTTACGATCTGGTTCAGGCGGTTGGTTTTGCTGACATTGCTTATCAGCCGGTCATAGCTGACGGTGTTGAACAGGGAAATGACGAGGCTTACAAAAAGCGGGATCAGCATGAGGCTGATGATGACGATGTGGGATGTTTTGATGGTCCGCTTGACGCTGGGGTTGATAAAAAAGGCCCCCGCCCGGCCGAGCAGGGGGCTGTACCACGCCGCCATCAGTAGCCCCGGGGCGCCAGGGCGGACAGATCCTCTCCCTCGTGGAACACTTCTTCGTCTACATAGAGGAGCCGCGAAATCGGCTCGCCCCGGGCAAGCTGCCTGGCAAGGCGCATGATGTCGGGGCCCTGTTTGGGATTGCACTCGACGACGCAGTTTACCTCTCCCCGGATCAGCGCGTCGATGGCCGCCTGTTCGGCGTCGATGGTTACAATCACGATGTCCGTACCGGGGTTGAGCCCCTTCTCCCTGATGGCGTCCAGGGCGCCCAGGGTCATGCCGTCGTTGTGGGAAAAGATGACGTCGATCTCCGGCTGGGTCCTCAGGATGGCCCGCATGAGCTCGTAGCCCTTGGACCGCAAAAAATCCCCGGACTCGCTGTAGACAATTTGAAACCGGGGGTACGGCTCCAGGGTCTCCCTGAAGCCCTGGGCGCGGCCGGTGGCCGGGGAAGAGCCGACGGTGCCGCTTAACTCTACGATCCTGATGGGAGCCGCCGAGGCGGGGCGGCCCCTGAATTTTTTAACCAGAAATTTGGCCGCCTCCCGGCCTTCCCAGAGGCTGTCGGTTCCGATAAACCCCGCATAGAGGCTTTCGTCCTGGATGTTGATCTTGCGGTCCGTAACCAGCACCGGTATCCCCGCGTCCTTTGCCTCCTGCAGCACATTGTCCCAGCCGTCGGCGATGATGGGGACAAAGGCTATGACATCCACCTGGTAGGCGATAAAGGAACGGATCGCCCTAATCTGGTTTTCCTGTTTCTGCTCCGCATTGGAAAACAGCAGCTGTATCCCCGCCTCGGCGGCGGCCTCCTGAACGGAACGGGTATTGCAGTTCCTCCAGGCGCTTTCCGCCCCGATCTGGGAGAATCCCAGGATAATGCCCTGGTCTTCCGCCTCCGGGGAAACCTCCTCCGTTTTCCGGCATGCCGGTAACATCAGTAACATACAGAGGACCGGTAAAAAAAGGAAAATTATCGTCTTACAGGGAGAAACCGTATTCATACACAGGCCGCCTCTGCCCCGGAACTTTGAGACCAGCATATCCCGGCGGGTGTATTTTGTCAAATAGACGCCGCCGGTGTTTTCCGGCCGCAGCCTTTGGGCCGGCTTTAGGCGCTTACCAGCGGGTCCGGTCTTTACCGGGGAAGAGGGGCGGTTATACGCATTACGTCTATATGCGGGCGGGTGGCGATATATACGCAATACATATATACGCTGGGCGGGCAGATGTAACACGCATTCGCTTTACTTCCGGGATGGAGGCGATTATACGAACTGCGTATATATACCGGGAAAGGGCCGATTAGAC
>JAISOR010000204.1 GCA_031275535.1 Treponema sp.
CCCTGAAAAGCACGTGATAACGTGTTGATGAAAAAAGGCAGCATCTCCCCCGCGCAAGCGGGTTCTTTAGGCCCCGTAAAAGCCGCTGTTCCGAATAAGGCATCAGGCCGGACCCCAAGTAATTTCCTCACCGTACCGGTGAAGCTACCGGCGATGTATCCCGGATAAGCAGTAAAGGCTTTGCCCGGGCCTTTCATGAGGGCTTCATTGACGTATCCCCTAAAGCCCTTTATAGTAAATAGATAGATGGTAACTAGTCAAAAAATAACAACATATTATGAGCGGTATAAAGCAATCGACGTAACCTTTACTAAGGAGATCATCCAGGTTACCGGGTTGATCACTCAACAGGTATACCTCAAATGTGTAGGTGATTTTTGGCCCTGTGTGGTCTATTCCTCCTCTTTTCAGGGGGCGAAGGTGGTGGCCAACATAAAGTCGGGGTTGGTGGATAAATTGCAGCAGGCCAATAATTCGGCGAGCCTCCGCTTTTGTTTTAAGAATGTTGATACCGGCGCCCCGGTAACCTTTTTTGTGTCCGCCCGCTCAGCAGGCTATGCCCCTTACGGCGGTTCAAAAGACGTAGCCATATTTACCCTCCAATTTACCCAGCGGCCCCCGGATGATCTGATCGAGATCATGGGCCGCCTGCTGGACGCAAATGTCAACTCCGCCAAACGGCGGAGGAACGGATCCTCCTAACCCCCGAATCCCTGCGAAAACTGAAACTCTTATCCAAGGATACTGCGGCTTTTATCCAGGGGGTCCCCCGGCGTTGTATCCTGCGGGATATATCCTTTTCGGGGGCTAAAATTATCATGATGGGGGTGGCTAAATTCCTGGTTGACCGGGAGACAAGCCTGCGTATCGATTTTGACGACCCCCGGGAGAGCTTTCTTCTAAGGGGGAAATTTATACGATCCGAGACGGTGGAGGGCAGGAAGGAGCTTGTGGCGCTGGCCATGCTCTTTGATGAGGCCCAGATTCCCATGGGATACAAAATGCGGATCAACGATTATATTGGTTCGATCCGGGCGGAACCCGTTCCGGCGGTTCCGGCTCCGGCTCCGGCCCCGGCGAATCCGCAGAAGGACAAGGGCGGCGGGGGACAATCCGGCCGGCAGGAAAAGGCCGGGGAAGAAACCCCGCCCCCGGCGGAACCCCAAGGGGACGAACAGAAACCGGCCCCGGAGCCTGCCAAGAATGACTAACCAAAACCGGATTGTCTTTCTATCCGTCCCCGAATCTCTCCGGGGACAAATAGAAACCCCTGACCATGCCCATAGCCATTCCCCCGGGGAGGAGCCGGAAGATGCCTTTACGATAGATCCCGCCATCCCCATTCCGGTAGAGCTGGCGCCGGGGGAAACGACCCTGGATGTGGAAGAACTCTCCTGGGAGATGATCCTCTCCGGCATGATCCGGGTGATTGGGGAAAATCCGAATCATGAAGATGCGGGGTATTATCGCCGTTTTGTCCTTTCGGTACGGCCGGATATTTTGGGTGAATTTACCGAGGTGGCAATCCTCAAGGCCCGGAATGGGGATTACGGCATGGCCCAGGAGATTCTGGCCGCCCTGCGGGGCCTTTTCCCCCAATCGCCGGTGGTGCTTCTGGATCAGGCCCTGGTTCTGGAAATCCAGGCCGACGCCCTGGAACAGGCCGGCCGGGAGCAGGATGCGGAGGCGGTAAAGGAACTGGCCCAGAGGGCCTATCAGGAAGTGCTTGCCCTGACGCCGCCCTTCCCCGATGGTCTCTTTAGCGCGGGCTTTTTCTTTATGAAGCGCCGGAACTTCGGCGGGGCCAAAAGTTGTTTTTCCGCCTATGTTTCCCTGGGGGAGGACCCGGAAAAAAAGGAACGGGCAGAATTCCTGATCCGGGAGATCGAAGGCCGTTCCCTGGACGATGCGATCTTCCAGGAAGCCTATGACTGCATCCGCCGGGGGGAAGAGCAGCGGGGGCTTGAAAAGATCCGGAAGTTCCTGACCCAGCATCCTGAAGTCTGGAACGGCTGGTTTATCCTTGGCTGGGGGCTCCGCAGGCTTGCCCGCTGGGAAGACGGGGCAGCCGCCTTTAGCAAGGCCCTGGAATTGGGGGGAGACAACAGCGATACCCGGAACGAGCTGGCCATTTGCCTGATGGAGATGGGAGACCTTAAGGGCGCCCGAAAGGAACTGGAAGCCGCCCTGCGGGAAGAACCGGAAAATGTCAAAATCATTTCCAACCTGGGGGTCCTGGCCATGAAGGACGGCAACGATGATGAAGCCTCGGCCTTTTTCCGCACCGTCCTGGAACTGGAGCCGGCGGACCCCCTGGCCTCTGCCTATTTGCGGGGGGAGTACCCGGAGGGGATCGGCTGAACCACGGGGGGCAGAAGATCTTCTGCCGGCATGAAGGGCCGCCCGTCTCCGTTACGCATACTACGGTATGTCGCTTAATTACGAGGATAGCGGAATTTTATCTGGCGGGTCCTCCTAATCCTTGGGGTGCTGGTAAAACCGTCCGTTGAGCTGCTCGGTCTTTATCACATTGATAAAAGCGTCGGGGTCTATCTTCTGTATCTCCGTAACCAGCCGGCCCACATCCCCGGCGGAGACCACCGAATAGAGCATCACCCGCTCGGCCATCTCGTAATGGCCAATGCCGGAAAAAGAAGTGGCCGCATGATGGGTCCTGTCCCGGATCAGCTCGTACACTTCCCGGTGTTTGGCGGTAATGATGAGCAGGGTCTTCTGTTGATACCCCCGGTATAGCACGGACAGGGCCATCGTGGTGGTAAACTGAAAGATGATCGAATAGAGGGCCCGGTCAAGGGCAAAAAGAAAGGCCGCCATGACGAGGACCACACAGTTCCCGATAAGGATGTAATTCCAGGCGTCCTTTCTGAACTTTTCCGAGATGAAGATGGCGATAAAGTCCGTGCCGCCGCTGGTAGCCCCCGCATGGAGGCAGAGGCTGATGGCCACGCCGTTAAGGAGCCCCCCAAACACCGCGGAAAGCAGTATATCGTGGAGTTGAATGGTCCGGATAAACATGGCCGGCATCCAGTCCGTAAAAAGCCCCGAAAGGATAACCATCAGGACCGAATAGAGGGTAAACCATTTCCCAATATACTTAAGGCTGATAATGGCGGGCACCGCGTTCAGAATATAGAGAATGATGCTGAAGGGTACCTCGACGCCGCCGAAACGAAGGGCGCATTCCTTAATCAGCAGGGTCAGGCCCGTAAAGCCTCCGGGGATGAGCCCCCCGGCATGAACAAAGGTATTGAGGTTAAAGGCCATCAACAGAGCCCCCAGGGTTATTAACAGGAACCTTTTGGCGGAATACCAGGCCGAAGTTCTATCCATCCCCCCAATTATAATCTTTCTTCTTGCCTTGAACAATGATGTTTAGTATCTTAGATACAAGTATTAATCATCATCTTTTTCTATGAGCTTTTTTCAGAATCTGATATTTGGAAAAAGCCCCTGATACTATGTAATAAGGAGCATCCTCATGGCACAGCACCAATTTCAGACCGAAGTAAGCCGGCTTCTGCACCTCATCATCCATTCCCTCTATTCCAACAGGGAAATATTCCTCCGGGAGCTGGTTTCCAACGCTTCCGACGCATTGGACAAACTCAAGTACCTTACCGTTGCGGACGAGGCCTATAAGTCCATTGTTTTTGATCCCCGGATCGATATTTCCTTTAATAAGGACGCCAAGACCCTTACCATTGCGGATAACGGGATCGGGATGAACGAGCCGGACCTGATTGAATCCCTGGGGACCATTGCCAGATCGGGGACCAGGACATTCCTGGAAAAACTCGCCGAAGACGCAAAGAAGGACTCGAACCTTATCGGCCAGTTTGGCGTGGGCTTCTATTCGGCCTTTATGGTAGCCGATAAGATCGAGGTGATAAGCCGCAAGGCCGCGGAGGAGGCCGCCTGGAAATGGACCAGTGACGGCAAAGAGGGCTATGAAATCGAAGCTTCCCAGCGGGATACCCAGGGCACCACGGTGATCCTTCATTTAACGGAGGAGGGAACCGAATATGCCAACCGCTGGTCCATCGAGGATATTATTAAGCGTTATTCCAACCATGTGGCCTTTCCCATCTACCTGACCTACGATGAAAAAGAATACGACGACAAGGGCAAGGAGAAGGGTTCCAAGACAAAGACCGAGAGGATCAACTCCGGCACCGCCCTCTGGCGAAGGCCAAAGTCGGAACTCAAAGACGAAGACTATGCCGAATTCTACAAGCAGTTGGGCCACGATACGGAGGACCCCCTCTTTTACATCCATACCAAGGCCGAAGGGTCCCTGGAATACACCACCCTCTTTTATATCCCCCAAAAAGCGCCCTTTGATATGTATAATGTGGACTATAAGCCCGGGGTTAAGCTCTATGTAAAACGGGTGTTTATCACCGACGACGACAAGGAACTGATGCCGGCCTGGCTGCGTTTTGTCCGGGGCGTTATCGATTCCGAAGACCTGCCCCTGAACGTAAGCCGGGAAATTCTCCAGCAGAACAAGATCCTTCTGAACATCAAGAACGCGTCGGTCAAGAAACTCCTGGCGGAGTTCAAGACCCTGGCGGACAACAATAAAGAAAAATGGGAAACCTTTATCCGGCAGTTCAACCGGCCCCTCAAGGAAGGGCTCTACCAGGACTTTGCCAACCGGGAGGCGATTCAGGAACTGGTCCGGTTCAAGAGTACCGCCGCCGAAGGCTGGACGAGCCTGGCGGACTATGTCGCCCGGATGAAGCCGGATCAAAAAAACATCTACTATATTACCGGCGGGGATGAAAAGACCCTCCGGGCCTCTCCCCTGCTGGAAGCCTACCGGGCCAAGGAGATTGAGGTCCTTATCATGGATGATGAGATCGACGATATTGTCATCCCCTCGCTGCACAGTTACCACCGGGAGAGGCCCGGCACGGATGGCAAGACCGAAAGCCAGTCCTGGGAACTCAAGGCGGTAAACCGGGCCGGGGCCGACGAAGAACTGGGGGAAAAACAGGATAAAAAGGCGGAAAAGGAGATCAAGCCGGTAATCGAAAAGATCAAGAAAGCCCTGGGGGACCGGGTCAAGGACGTAAAACTTTCCCGCCGGCTCCACGACTCCCCTTCCTGTATTGTGGCGGACGAAAACGACCCCACCATGCAGATGGCCCAGATGCTCAAGGCCATGGGTCAGACCGAAATGCCCGACATAAAGCCCATCCTGGAGGTGAACGGAGAACACCCCATTGTGGCCGCCCTAAAAGACACCG
>JAISOR010000214.1 GCA_031275535.1 Treponema sp.
AGAGAGGAAGAGGAATCCGTCGCCCGGGAGGCTGTTAAGGGAAACAGGGCAGCCCAGCATAAGCTGGTAAACGCCAATCTGCGCTTTGTGGTTAATGTGGCTAAAAAATATCAGGGCCAGGGGCTCCCCCTTTCGGACTTGATTAGCGAAGGAAATATCGGCCTTTTAAATGCCATTGAACGCTACGATGTGGACAAGGGGTACCACTTTATCTCCTATGCGGTTTGGTGGATCCGCCAGGCTATCCTAAAGGCAATTTGCGAAAAATCCCGGATGATCCGGCTTCCCTTGAACCGGGCCAATGAACTGGTCCAGATTGAGAAGGCTAAGAAGCTCATCCAGGATGAGGAATCGGCGGATGGGGAAATCGGCGAAATCGCCCGGCTCCTGGCAATGGAACCGTCCCATGTATCGGATCTTATCAATATCAGCCGCGACCTGGTCTCCCTGGAAAATCCCGTATACGCTGAAAAAGACTCTTCCGTATTAGGCGATTTTATCGAAGATGAGACCTACAAATCTCCCGATACCTGCGCCGCCGACGCCGCCCTGCAGGATGACATCGAAGCGGTTCTAAAGACCCTTAACCCCAAAGAGGCGGATATTATCCGTTACCGCTTTGGCCTGGGAAACATAGCCCCCATGTCTTTAAAAGAAATCGGGGATCACTTTAACCTGACCAAGGAACGGATCCGCCAGATAGAAAAGAAAGCCCTACGGCGGCTCCAGCATCCTTCCCGGACCTGTGTACTGGAAAGTTATGTAGCCTAAGGGGGAAAGAAGGGGTTCCTCCGTTGAGATAGTATGGCGCAAGAAACGTTTATGGCATATACTCGATCCTGATACATAACTGATCAGTAAGGAATATGCCATGAAAGTTTCCAAGACCTTTATCCCCACCCTGCGGGAGGTTCCCGGGGATGCGGTAATCATAAGCCATCGCCTCATGCTCCGCGCCGCCATGCTCCGCAGGCTGGCCAACGGCCTGTTTGCCTACCTGCCCTTGGGGCTCCGGTCTTTTAGAAAGGTGGAACAAATTGTCCGGGAAGAAATGGACGCCATTGGGGCCCTGGAAATAAAGCCCACCGTGGTGGTCCCCGGTGAGCTTTGGAAGGAATCGGGCCGCTGGGATACCATGGGCGAAGGCATGCTCCGGGTCAAGAACCGGCTGGGCGGGGATTTTGTGATTTCCCCTACCGCGGAAGAGGCCTTTACGGCCCTGATCCGGGATGAGCTTTCCAGTTACCGCCAGCTTCCCCTGACGCTGTACCAGATCAATACCAAATACCGGGACGAGATCCGCCCCCGTTACGGGGTCATGCGGGGCCGGGAATTCGTAATGAAGGACGCCTATTCCTGGCATACCGATGAGGCAAGCCTGGATGAAACATACAGGGCCATGGGCCGGGCCTACCGGCGGATATTCCAACGCTGCGGCCTTTCGGTAATCCCCGTAAAGGCCGACTCCGGGGTCATGGGGGGCACGGGGTCCGAAGAATTCATGGTAGAAAGTGAGATAGGGGATAATACGCTGCTCCTCTGCAAGGGCTGTGACTATGCGGCCAATGTGGAAAAAGCGGAATGCAAACTGGATTTTTCCCCCCGGTTTTCCCCGGAGATCGCCAAAGCCGCCGCTTCCTCGACCCCGGGGATCGAAAAAATAGATACCCCCGCGGTCAGGACCATCGATGAACTCTGCGGCTTTCTCAAAACCGGCCCCGAACGGTTTATCAAGACCCTGATCTACCGGGCGGTCAATATAGAACTGGATCTGTCCCAGGCTCCGGGCTGCGGCAATCAGGAACGCAGGAAGGCGGCGCCGGACGCCCCCGCGGTCTATCCCGAGGCGTTTTTTGCGGTCCTTATCCGGGGGGACCTGGATGTAAACGAGACAAAACTTGCCGCGGTCCTTAAAGCCTCGGAAGTGGCCCTGGCGGAGGATCATGACGTGATCCGCCTTACCGGCGCTCCGGTGGGCTTTGCGGGTCCCGTGGGGCTGGGCCTCCCCATTGTCGCCGACGGGACCGTAACGGCCCTTTCCGATGCGGTTACCGGCGCCCTGGCTAAGGACCTCCACTATGCTCACGTCGCCTACGGCAGGGACTTTGAGGCATGGCTCATCGCCGATGTCAGAACCGTTAAAGCCGGGGATCGCTGCCCCCTCTGCGGGGGAGAACTCTACGAGAAGAAGGGCAACGAACTGGGCCATATTTTCAAGAACGGGGATAAGTACACCCGGTCCATGGGGGTACACTACCTGGACGACAGCGGGAAGAACCATATCCCCACCATGGGTTGTTACGGCATCGGCCTGGACCGGACATTAGCCTCGGTTATTGAAGAACACCACGACGACGAGGGCATCATTTGGCCCATGTCCCTGGCGCCCTACCAGGCGATCATCATCCCCATCAAGTACGATGGGGCGGTCAAGGCCGCGGCGGACCAGCTTGAGGCAAGCCTGGAACAGGCCGGCGTCGAGACGCTCCTGGATGACCGGGAGGAACGGCCGGGGGTCAAATTCAAAGACGCGGACCTTACCGGCATTCCCTACCGGGTGGTGGTGGGGGACAAGAACCTGGCCCTGGAGCCGCCCCAGGTTGAGGTAAAACGCCGGGGAGAAAAAGAAAACCGCCTCCTGGAACTTAACAGGGCGGCGGAGGAACTGAGCGCCAAGGTCCGCGCGGAATTGGCGGAACTCAACCGCTGACGCTTCGGATGTCAAAACTCTTGACAAAAATGGCTACAGTAGCTAGAATAATATCATGGTAATAGTTGGCATCAGAGACCTGAAAAATCAACTTTCTCAATATCTTCAGTATGTTAAAGATGGAGAGAAAGTAATTATTACGGAACATAATAAGATCATAGCTGAAATATCCGTTCCCATTCAAGAAAAACAGGATAATATGTCATTTATTGAAAAAGAATTGGAAAAATTAAGCCGGGAAGGAGAAATTGTTCTTGCCAAAAGAAATAAATCGTGTGTTAAATTACCCGAGACAAA
>JAISOR010000231.1 GCA_031275535.1 Treponema sp.
GGGATCGTGAGCTTCCCATCATCATGGAATACATACACTACATTCATAAGAACCTCCACAATGTATATGGTGCAAAGTCCCGGTTTTGCTTGTATTCTTAGGAAAAAATTTTTAAAATTTGTACTGATTGAAGCACTATGCACCTTTCACCAATCCTTCGTTGGTATAGTTCCGTAGATCCGACACGGGCTTGATATTGGGCATAGCTTCGAGCCTGTCCCAAAACTAATTAACTGTGCGCTAAAAGCGCACGGTTTTGGGCCAGGCTCATGGAAAAAGTGGCCGGTAGCCCACCTTTTCCCCTAAATCCAAGGAAGCTTTCCCAAAAACTGAAGTTTTGGGAAAGCCTCCTTCTTATGTATTAAAAAAACCCATCTATGTATATACCGGCGATTTCGTTTGTCGCAAGGCCCATGTGGAACAAAAAGAGCGGGCTCCGGGAGACGGAACCTGTTTTCCCCTGTTTTACCACACCGCAAAGTGATGGTAGCGCCGCTGTCGTCCTGGATGATGACGCGATAGTGGGTGGTGGTTCCTCTGGTGATCCGTTAAGCTCCCGGGCAGAACCGGCAGCAATTCTTAGTTTAAAAGAACCACACCGGACCTTCGGTCCCTCTATTCGCAAAGGCCTATTCACAGTCCCCAATATTAGCATTATAATAGAAAAATTCTGAAAACCCCCGGTTTTCAAAGGTTCCCTTAATGCGCTTATCAAGGAGTACGATATAATGCAGCAGACCCTTTCCTATGTCATGGTAACCCCCTATACTATCGCCAAAAGCCGGACCGGCGGGGTAATTGCGAGGCTCCTTTCCCGCCTGGACCTGGAACTGGTGGGCGCCCAAATCCTGGCCCCGGACGAGGCCTTTGTGCGGGAATACGCCCTGTCCATCAGGTCGCAGGGGGACCCGAACACCCCCGAAGGGGCTAAACTATTGGCCGATTATGTTGAACGCCACTTTGCCCCCTCGGAGGGAAGGAAACACCGGGCCCTGCTCCTCCTGTTCCGGGGAGATGAGCCCTGCCGTAAACTGAGCGATATCTGCGGCGCCCTCTACCCGGAAAACAAGAGCATCGAGTCTATAACCGGGGAAACCATCCGGGATACCTATGCGGACCTTATTATGTCCTCCGATGAGCCCCCCAGGGTCAGCTACTTTGAACCGGCGGTTCTGACCCCCCGGCGGCAGGAATGGGCGGATAGGAATTTAAGCTTCTTCTCCCGGTTTTTGACGGGCCAGGAAAACATCGTCGAAAACCTCAAATACCCGGATCCCGCCAAAATTGAAAGGACCCTGGTGATCATCAAGCCGGATAATTGGCAGTACGCATCCTCCAAGCCGGGGACCATTATCGACATGTTTTCCAGGACAGGGCTGCGTATCGTGGGCATTAAGGTCCACCGTTTTTCCCTGGCCGAGGCCCTGGAATTTTACGGCCCCGTGGAAACGGCTTTAATAGACAAACTGGCCTCCAGTTTTGGAAACCGGGCCAGGGAAATCCTGGAAAAGGAATTCAATATATCCCTTAGCAAGCATACCGCAAAGGTTCTAACGGAAAATTTCGGCATTGAATGTGCAAAGGATCAATTCCGGCAGATCATCGAGTTCATGTCCGGCATAAAGCCCGAATCCTGCCCGGTGGAAGAAATCCACAACCCCGGCAGTGTCAAATGTATGATCCTGGTCTATGAGGGGGAGGGGGCGATCGAAAAGATCCGCGATGTCCTGGGACCCACGGATCCCCTCAAGGCTCCGGGGGGTACGGTGCGCCGGGAATTCGGCAGTAATGTGATGATCAATACCGCCCATGCGTCGGATTCCCCGGAGAATGCAAACCGGGAAATGGCCATTGTCAAGGTAAACCACAATTCAATGGGGGAGATCATCAGCGCCTACCTTTCCCTAAAGCAAAAAGGGGTCCAATGATTTTTTTAACCCCCTTTTAACAAATCCCTCACACCTTTTTAACAGGGCAATCTTATGTTCTTCTTAATCATTTTAAGAAGGAGTTAGATATGAAGAAATCACCCCTAGCACTGTTTCTGGGAATCGCCCTGTTAAGCCCGCTTTTTGCGGCGCCTTCCAAAGAAGGCCAAACCCAGACCGCCGCGGCCTATACCATTGAGGTAGCGGGCTCAACATCGGTAACGCCCCTAATGGAACTCTTAGCCGCCGATTACGGAAAAGTACGGGCCAATGTACGGATCAACATCAACGGCACCGGTTCCTCCGACGGCATCAAGGCGGCGGCCTCGGGGGCCAGCGAACTGGGAATGTCCAGCCGCGAACTGAGCGCCACGGAAAAGGGATCGGGCCTGGACGAGCTGATCATCGCCATTGACGGTATCGCGGTTATCGTGAACAGCAACAATCCCGTCGGCAATCTGACCATGGACCAGATTCGGAACATCTATACCGGGCAGATCACCAACTGGAGCGATGTGGTCCCCGGCAAGAGCGGCAGAATCGCGGTAGTTTCCCGGGAACCCGGATCGGGAACCAGGGGGGCCTTTGAGGAAATTGTCGGCTTCCAGGACAAGCTCGTTCTGGGGGCCACGGAATTTGACGGAACCGGCGCTATAAAGGCGGAAATATCCCGCAATCCCGACGCCATCGGTTATATTTCCCTTGGTTCGGTGGACGGCTCCGTCAAGACCGTACCGGTGGAGGGGGTAAACGCCACCAACGCCAACGTGGTAAACGGCAGCTATAAGATCGCCCGGCCCTTCATAGTCCTCTCCCTAAAGGACAAAATAAGCCAGGAAACCAGGAGCTTCCTTGACTGGATCATGGGCCCCGGGGGACAGGCGATTGTAAAAACAAGCTGGATTCCGGTACGGTAAGGACTTATGCTGAAGGTCCGCCGCAGGATTGACATCTTCTTTAAGTACCTTTTCAGAGTGGTCTCGGGGTTTTCTATCCTTGCCCTGGGGGCCATTCTGATCTTTGTTTTTATCCAGGGAGCGGAACCCTTTCTGTTTCCCACCGCCTCCGGGATACAAATGGTAACCGAGGGGATTGATGAAATAACCGTAAACGGCGAAACATACCGGGATGCCAGGCTCATAGACATCCCCCGGGATACGGAGGAACTATCCGTCCGGTTCACCCGGGGGGAAAGGGTGGAAGCGCTGCGACTATCCATCAGGGAAGACGCGGGGGAAAGGGAAGAGAAGCTCCTCTTTAGCGGATCGGAAGATGGGAAACTGAGCTACCCCGAAGAGTATGTGTATACCCTGTCGTATGCCGGGTCCATGCCCGGCCTGGGACAGAAGATACATATCATACTGCCCGAGCCCCGGTACAGCTTATCCCGCTTCCTGGGCGGGCTGGACTGGCGGCCTACCTACAATAAAATATACGGCATCCTCCCCATGATCCTGGGGACCATCCTGGCCAGTTTCGGGGCCATCCTCTTAGGGGTTCCCATTGCCCTCTTGTGCAGCCTCTTTATGGCAGAATTCCTCCCGGAAAGACCCGCGGCCCTGGCCCGGAGCGGCATAGAACTGCTGGCGGGAATTCCCTCGGTGGTATACGGGTTTTTCGGCCTCATGGTAGTGGTCCCCAGGGTAAAAAACATATTCCGCGTCCCCTCGGGCAACGGCCTCCTTTCGGCCATTTTGATCCTCGCCATCATGATCCTTCCCACGGTAATCACCATTGCTGAAACGTCCATGCGGGCGGTGCCCCAGTCCTACCGGGAAGCCTCCCTTTCCCTGGGGGCAAGCAGGATGCAGACCGCCTGGAAGGTCGTGCTGCCCCACGCCCGGTCGGGGGTAATAACCGGGATCATCCTGGGGATTTCCCGGGCCGTGGGAGAAACCATGGCGGTGATCCTGGTGGCGGGAAATTCCGCCCAGCTAATCCACAGTCCCCTGGACAGCGTGCGGACCCTTACCGCCACCATTGCCCTGGAAATGGGTTACGCCCAGGGGAGGCATAGCCAGATCCTGTTTTCCATAGGAGTTACCCTGTTCATCCTCATCCTGCTTCTGAACAGCATCATC
Organism: Treponema sp.; assembly: GCA_031275535.1. Next base: position 4,010 of record JAISOR010000231.1, read on the forward strand.
CTCTGGTTCAGGCATATCCGGGGCGGGGAGTTTGAAGGATGACAAAAAAAAGAAAGCTTAAAGACGCCCTTATATACGGCGTCATGGCGGCATCCCTGTTGCTTGTGCTGGTGGTCCTGGTATATATCCTTGTCTATATCCTGATTCAATCCTCGGGGTATTTGAATTTCTCCTTTATCGTCCGTTCCGCCCAGGAGGGCGGCATATACCCCATGATCATCACCACCCTCTATGTGGTGATCCTGTCCCTGGTAATCGCCTTACCCATCGGCATTATGACCGCCGTCTTTCTCAATGAATATGCCGGCAATTCCCCGCTTATCCGCCTCCTCCGGCTGGCCATAGAAACCCTGGCGGGGATTCCCTCAATCTTATACGGATTATTCGGCCTCCTCGTATTCTGCCGCTTCTTCGGATTCGGCCAGTCCATTGCGGCGGGAGGATTTACCCTAAGCATCATGATCCTGCCGGTCATTATCCGGACCACCGAAGAATCCCTCAAGACCATTCCCAACAGTTTTCGGGAAGGGGCCCTTTCTTTGGGGGCCACCAAATTTCAAACCATCCTCCATGTGGTTATTCCCGCGGCCCTGCCGGGCATAGCGGCGTCCACGATCCTTGCCATAGGAAGGGTGGTGGGAGAGTCCGCGCCGGTGCTTCTTACCGTGGGTATTGCCCGGAATATCCCCGGATCGATCTTCGATTCCGGGCGGACCCTGACTATTCATCTCTACTATTTAACCAAGGAGGCAATTAATCCGGAAGATTTCGGCCTTGCCTTTGCCACCGCGGGGATCCTTATTATCCTGGTGCTGATCATCAACACCGCCACAAAAATTATTTCAGACCGCTTTAGAAAAAAAATGGGAGACACAAAATGACTAGGGCCGAAAAAAAACTGGAGGTCCGGGACCTGGATCTGTTCTATGGGGATTTCCAGGCCCTGAAGCGAATCACCCTTTCCCTGGAACGGCAGGAAATAGCCGCCCTTATCGGGCCCTCGGGCTGCGGAAAATCCACCTTTATCAGGGTGATCAACCGGATGAACGACCTTATCCCCTCCTGCCGGATCAGCGGCCGGGTCCTCCTGGACGGCCAGGATGTCTACGGAAACCTGGATGTAACCGAACTGCGAAGCCGGGTTGGAATGGTGTTCCAAAAACCCAACCCTTTTAATATGAATATTTTTGATAACGTGGCCTATGGCCCGCGGATGGGAGGGCTGGGGGATAAAAAAAGACTAGGCGAATTGGTCGAGACATCCCTAAAAAAAGCCGCGCTCTGGGACGAGGTAAAGGACCGGTTAAAAAGATCGGCCCAGAGTTTATCCGGCGGCCAGCAGCAGCGGCTCTGTATAGCCAGAAGTATCGCCATGGAGCCGGAAATAATTCTTATGGACGAACCCACCAGCGCCCTGGACCCCATAGCCACCGGCAGGATCGAAGAACTCATGGGGGAATTGAAAAAGGACTTCAGCATCATAATCGTAACCCACGCCATGCATCAGGCGGCCAGGGTAAGCGACAAAACCGCTTTTTTCCTCCTGGGGGAACTTATTGAATACGGCAATACGAAACAGATATTTACCAATCCCCGGGACAAACGGACCGAGGATTACATATCAGGCAGATTCGGCTGATTGGGGAAAAACATGAATACACGGATATTTTTTTTGGAAGAGATGAACCGGCTCCGGCACGATATACTAACCATGGCGTCCCGGGTCGAGGAAGACCTGGGCAAGGCCCTGCGGGCCCTGCGGAACAACGATACGGAACTGGCAAAGGAAGTCAAGGCCGACGATGCGGTGGTCAACGCCATGCAGCTTAAAATAGAAGATCAGACGGCCATACTCATCGCCACCCAGCAGCCGGTGGCCAGGGATCTGCGGGAACTGGTAACTATATTGAAGATTACCGGCAATATTGAACGGGCCGGGGATCATGCGGTACACTTAGCCAAGGCGGTGATAAAACTTTCGGGCAAACCGCCCTTCCGGTCCATGGAACACCTGGAACAGATGGCGGAAACCGGACAAGAGATGATCCGCTCCGCCATATCCGCCTTCCTTAGCCAGGACGCGGAGGCGGCGAGAAAAGTGGCGCTCCTGGATGACCGGATAGACGCGGAGCATAAGGCCCTGACCGAAGAGATCCTAAACCTGATGAAGGAACATCCTGAATTGATAAAGAAGGCGGTGATTCTTCTGAACACCTCCGGTTTTCTTGAACGCCTGGGGGATCATATTACCAATATATGCGAAGGCATAATATATATGGTAGAAAGTAAACATGAAGAGTTAAATGAGTGAAGCTGTTCTAAAAAAATGAAGTTTTGAAACAGCCTCGATTAAGACCCTAAAGGATACAGGAACTCATGGCCAGGACCTCGATTCTTATTATTGAAGATGATCCGGATATTCGGGAACTGCTTTCCTTTGCCATGGAAAAAGAGGGATGGAAGCTCTTTATGGCTAAAAGCGGCGAAGAGGGATTGCAGCTTCTACACCGGGAGGGGGCGGATTGTATCATCCTGGATATTATGCTCCCCGGCATGGACGGATTTAAGGTCCTGAAAAAGCTCAAGGGTGATGAGCCGGGCAGGGATATTCCGGTGATCATGACCACCGCCAAGGGGGAAGAAGCGGACATTGTGGCGGGCCTCGAACTGGGGGCCGATGACTATGTGGTAAAACCCTATAGCCCCAAGGTCCTTATCGCCAGAATCCGGGCCGCCCTAAGACGGACGGAAGAGGCCCCGCAGGAAGAGCGGACCCGCTGGCGGCAGGGAAGGCTCTTCCTCGATGCGGAGCGGCACGAGGTCTTCTGTGATGAACAGCGCCTGGAGCTTTCGGCCACGGAATTCGCCCTTTTACAGCACTTCCTGTCTAATCCCGGCCGGGTGTTTTCCCGGAACCAGATTATCTCCGGCATCCGGGGGCCGGACTACCCCGTAACGGACCGATCCGTGGATGTGCAGGTCCTGGCGCTGCGGAAAAAACTGGGCGCCGCCGGGGACCAGATCGAAACCATCCGCGGGGTGGGCTATCGGTTTAAGGAAACATGAAAACCGTATTCAGAAAAACCCTCCGGGTCCTGACCTTGGCGGCCTCGATCATATCCCTTTCGTTTATCCTCTCCGTGCTGGTCCTGGCGGACTCCCTGTATTACGAGACAAATACCCGGAACCTCCGGGACACCGCCCGGCTCCTCCTCGCGGCGCTGCCGGAAGATTTCTTCGACCCCTATATGACGCCATCCCCGCCACCGGGCCCCGCGGAAAGGCCGGCCGCGGGAGCTTTCCTCCAAATCGCCCCGGCGCAGCCGGAGGGCCCCTACCGGATGAGCCTTATCGGGAAAGACGGAACCGTCCTTGCCGATTCCCACGCAGCCCCGGCGGCACTTGAAAACCACCTGAACCGGCCGGAGGTACGGAGCGCCCTGGCGGGTACGGAGGCAACGGCCCGGCGGAATTCGGACAGCCTGGGTTTTACCTATATCTATGCGGCCCTGCCCCTCCATGGCAGGAACCCGGAAGACCGGGACGCGGTGATCGGGGTCTTTCGCCTGGCCCTGCGGGTCCCCGGTTTTTGGAACCGCATGGTCCGGGCCTTGCTGCCCTTTCTCCACATTGCGATCCTGATCCTCGCCGCTGCCTTTGGGGCGGTATACCTCTTCTCCCGGTCCCTCTCCCGGTCCCTTAACCAACTGGTCGGCATCGCCCTGGCAGCCTCCGTGGCGGATACGGTCCAGGGAATCAATATGCTGCCCCCGCTTATTTCAGACACCGAGGAATTCAAGACCCTGGAACGGGCCCTTAGGGACATGGCCTCGGAACTGACCCTGCGGATCGAAGGGGCCAAGGCCGAAGGACGGCGCCTCCAGGCCATCCTCAATGGGATGACCGAAGCGGTCTTTGCCATGGACGAGGGGCTCCTCCTGCACCTGGTGAATCCCCGGGCCCGGCTGCTCTTTGCCATAGCGGGGGAGACCGGGCCGGGGACCCTGTCCCTCCTTGAGGCGACCCATTCAACGGACCTGGACGACGCCGCCCGGCGGGTATTGGCGGAAAACACCGTCCTGGAATTTGAGATAAAATTACACCCCGGAGGGGTCCGGCAGAATTTCCGGGTCTTCGCGGCCCCCCTCAATAAAACAAGCCCCGGGGGAACCAAGACCGAAGGGGTGGTAATGGTACTGAACGACATTACCCGGCTGGTTAAACTGGAACGGGTCCGCAAAGATTTTGTGGCCAATGTTTCCCATGAACTGCGAACCCCCATCCAACTGGTCAAGGGATTTTCCGAAACCCTGCTGGACTCATCCCTGGATGACCCGGAACAGATCCGCCACTGCATAGGCATTATTCAAAAGAACGCCCAGGCCATGGAAAACCTTACCACCGATCTTTTAAGCCTCGTAAGCCTGGAGGATGAGGAAAATCCCCATCCGGAAAAGGAAGACGTGGACCTGGGCCGGCTTTTGGACGAGGCGGCGGCTTCCGTCGAGTTCCAGGCCCGGAAAAAAAACATCAGCCTCACGGTTACCTGTCCCCCGGATCTTAGGGCAAAGCTGCGGGGCCCCTTTATACTCCAGGCGGTGATCAACCTTCTGGATAACGCCATCAAATACTCCCCCCCCGCCTCCCGGGTTTGGGCCTCCGCCTCCATGGCGGAACAGGAACTGCTCATCGAGGTCCGGGACGAAGGCATGGGTATTCCGGGGGAACATCTGGAACGGATCTTTGAGCGTTTCTACCGGGTCAACCGGGCCCGCAGCCGCGATGCGGGGGGAACCGGACTGGGCCTGGCCATAGTCCGCCACATCTGCCTTCTCCACCAGGGCCGGGTCGAAGTAGAAAGCCACGCCGGAGAAGGCTCCCTCTTCAGGATGCGCCTGCCCCCGCAGTAATTTTACATTAAAAAGCGAGTACCACCGAATTCGAAGTATTTTCTCGAAAAGCAAGCCCTCCAATCTGAAAAACGATGAAACAAGCTCTTGGTTTCCCTTTTGTAATATGCATAAAAAATTTGTTTCATCGTTTTTTACTATAAAACCCCCTCATAAAAAACAGTAATTCCACCATGGGAAAGATACGACGGCCCGGGCGGGTTATCTGAAAGCGGACACTTGACCGAAGCCCCGCAGGGGCAAGCGTGGCCGCTTTCAGATGTTCTGCCCGGGCCATTTCTTCGTTCAAAGGTGGAATTACTGTTGCCCCCGGATGGTTCCTTGCGGTAAATATCATTTTAAGCTTATACTGTAACAGATCCCCATAGGGGATCATCCGGGTCTATAGGCCCGGAATCTTATACAAACGGAATAAACAATGTTAAAGAAAACCGTATTTGCCATACTGTTGGCAACTATCGTCCTGTTCGCCTGCAACGCCGGGGGAAAATCTGATAAGGGAACCGCCCAAGCGGAGACCGCCGCTGCTACAGACAGCGGCATTGCTTCAAGCGGTGTGGCGGATGTGGATACCAGTTATGCCTTTGGAATGGCCCTGGGCTCGGATCTGAAGCAAACGGGGCTGCAATTCAATTACGACGCTTTTACCCAGGGTTTTAGGGAAGCCGTGGAGGGAAAAGAGACCAGGCTCTCTATGGATGACGCTATCCAAATCATACAGACCGCCTTTATGGCCGCCATGGCCCAACAGGCGGAGAAAAACAGGGCCGAGGAAACCCAATTCCTGGCGGAGAACGGTAAAAAGAACGGTATTCAGACCACCTCCAGCGGGCTTCAATATGAGGTTATTACCCAGGGAAGCGGCACAAAACCCGG
>JAISOR010000239.1 GCA_031275535.1 Treponema sp.
TCTTTTTAAGGCCCGTCTTTTCGAGGCTCTTGGGAACCAGGTACCGCTTGGCAATCTCCAGTTTCTCCATGTCGATATAACCGGGAAGCTGGATAATCTCCATCCGGTCTATCAGGGGCAGAGGGATGGTATCCAGGGTATTGGCGGTAACTATAAAGAAAATGTGGGATATATCAAAGGGAAGATCCAGATAATGATCCCGAAAACTGCTGTTCTGTTCGGGGTCCAATACCTCCAACAGCGCGCTGGCGGGGTCTCCCTGGAAACTGACCCCCATCTTGTCTATTTCGTCTATCATAAAAACCGGGTCCTTGGTTTTAACTATCTTAAGCCCCTGGATTATCTTTCCCGGCAAGGCCCCTATATAGGTCCGGCGGTGCCCCTTGATCTCCGCCTCGTCCCTCATGCCCCCTACGGAGAAGCGGAAGAACTGCTTGCCCAGGGACCGGGCGATGGACCGGCCCACGGAGGTCTTTCCCACCCCCGGCGGTCCTACCAGGCATACAATGGAGCCCTTGGTGTCCCTTCGCAGCTTGCGGACCGCCAGATATTCGACGATGCGGTTTTTTACGTCCTTTAACCCGTAATGATCCGCTTCCAGGATATCCTTGGCCAGCTTCAAATCAAAATGCTCCGGCTCCGGGTCCTTCCAGGGAAGGTTCATAATCACGTCGAGGTAATTCCGGGTAACAATAAATTCCCCCGAATTGGGGTCCATGAGGCTGAATTTTTCCAGCTCCTGTTCAACGGTCTCCTTGACTTCACCCTCAAACTTAAACTCATCCAGCTTTTCCTTAAAACGCTGGTATTCGGAGCTCTTGGCGTCGGTGGTCATCCCCAATTCACCCTTAATGGCCTTGAGTTCCTCCTTAAGAAAATAGTCCCGCTGGGATTTTTCTATTTTTTCGTTTATTTCCTTCTGGATTTTCTTTTGAATCCGCAGAAGCTCCTGTTCTTTTTTGATATAAACCAGGACCTGTTCCATCCGTTTACGGACATTCAGGACCTCCAGGATCCGCTGCTGCTCAACCTTTTCAATATTGAGGATACTGGCGATAAAATCGGCGATCTTGCCGGGATGATCGATATTGATCATATTGAGGCGCATTTCCTCGGAAAAGAGGGGGTTATTCTCGGAGATCTGCTTCATTTCGCTGATCAGCGCCCTGGTCAGGGCCTTAACTTCACTGGTATCATCCTCCTCATCCTCCAAATACTCCACCGCCGCCACTATGGGGTTGGCCTCGTGGAGGGTCTTCTTTACCCTAAAACGCTTTAGGGTGGAGATGAAGATATTTACCCCGCCGTCGGGGAGGTTGATCTTTTTAACGATCTTGGCGACGGTTCCCACCTTATAGAGATCGCCGATGGCCGGGGCCTCGGTTTCATTCATCAGCATCACGAGCCCTATGAGGCCATCCCCGGCTACCGCATCATCAATAACCTTTACATCCACGGGGTTTCCAATCATGATGGGGGTAAAAATTCCCGGAAAAATAGGCCGCCCCATAAGGGCCACCAAAGGGAGCCTGTTAGGAAGAATTTGATCGATAGGTACCACACTTTGTTCAGACATACACCCGCCCTTCTATTCATATATGTTGGTCAATATTCCGGAACCTGCACCCGGATTGTCGAATTAAACCCGCTAGCGAATAAAACTATTTTATCTCTTTAATCAATTTCGAAAAAAAGCTATGTTTAAAATATCGTAAATATCCGTCCAAAAGGCAAGGAGGGAATGTAATAAGGCAGTAATTTCGGATTTGAGAAAAAGGGCCCGGTCAGAACAGCTAAAAGCGGCAGCTTGTTTCATCGGTTTTCATAAATGTCATGGTTTGCGCCATTAGCCCACAAGCCAGCCGTCATCGGCTTCCCAATAGGTATATGCAATTTCCATAGGGTAACTCCTCCTTATACAATACTCCATTTTTAGCTTTTTGGAAATGGCAGCGACATCTCCACCCTTTCTCACTTTACTCCCATCCCCCCCCCATATTAAAATCATCCCATGGATACATCTTCCTGGTCCCAGGTGGACCTTATCAGAGAAGCCTTCCACTATCAGAGCCGCTTTGACGGGTCCGCCATGGTCTTTAAGATAGATTTTCCCGTTACCCGGGAAGCGGCCTTTCCCTACCTTATGAAGGATCTGGCCCTGCTGGCCCAGACCGGGTTCCGGGTGGTGATTGTTCCGGGCTGCAAGGAATGGATCGACTCGGTGCTTTTGGAATACGGCATCGTTTCGGGTTACGCCGGGTCCATGCGGATTACCACCGGGGAGGCGATCCCCTTTGTGGAGATGGCGGCCTTCCATGTGGCTACCCGTTTTATGACCGGCCTTTCGGCGGGCCGGGTGGATGCGGTAATAGGGAACTTTGTCCGCGCCCGGGGACTGGGGGTGGTGGATGGGACGGATATGGAACATACCGGCCGGGTGGATAAGATCCTCACGGAATCCATAGGCCGGGTCCTGGACCTGGGGATGGCGCCCATCCTCCCCTGTATCGGCTGGAGCCCCGCGGGGAAACCCTATAATGTGCCCAGTGAGGAAATTGCCCTGGCTGCCGCGGCGGCCCTACGGGAGGAGGCCCCCAAAAGGGCGGTAAAACTCTTTATCATCTCGGTAGACCGGGGCATCAGGGCCGGGGACTATGGGCTGCCGGAAAACATCGAGGTAGGGGAAGAGGGCCGCATCATCCGGCTGACCCCCCGGGAAGCCGCGGCCATTCTGGAGATGAACGGCCGGCGGGGGGAGGGGGATAAGCCCCTCTCGAACCTGCGGCTGGCCCTGCGGGCTTCCCAGGCGGGGATTGAACGGGTCCACATCATCGACGGCCGGGAAGAGGGGACCATACTCCGGGAGCTTTTCTCCAACCTGGGGGTGGGGACCATGGTCTATGCCGATGAATACGAATCCATCCGGCCGCTGCGGAACGCGGACATCCCCGATGTGCTGCGGCTCATGGAGCCCCTGATGGCCCAGGGGATCCTGGTCCGGCGCAGCGCCGAGGATATCCAGGAAAAAAAGGACGATTATGCGGTATTTGAGATAGACGGTTCCGTCCACGCCTGCGGCGCCCTCCATGACCGGGGGGAAGGCCAGGGGGAGATCGCCGCCATCGCCACCGATCCGGCATACACCGACCTGGGGCTGGGAAGGCGCATCGTCGGCTATCTTATTGACCGGGCCGAAAAAAGGGGCCTCCACCGGGTTTTTGTCCTTACCACCCGGACCCACGACTGGTTCGAAGCCCTGGGCTTCAAGGAATGTCCCGTAGAGAGCCTCCCCGGGGAGCGCCGGGCAAACTACGACCGGAACCGGAAGAGCAAAATCTTCGCCCTGAATATTGGGTAACCGCCCTTTGCACCCTTGATGGCTAGTATGATATTTGGCCGGAGGGTATCAATATGCCGGCCATAAAGAATAGAGAGCCTGTCCCAAAACTAATTGACTGTGCGCTAACACGCACGGTTTTGGGACAGGCTCTTGCAGTTTTTCAGGCTTTCAGCCTTGCAAAACTGCGAAATTCAAGGAAGCTTTCCCAAAACTTCAGTTTTGGGAAAGCCTCTAGAATAACGTTTTTGTTTGTTGCGGCCCGATGTGTATCCGCCTGCAAGAGTGCGCCCGCATGTAAATTAGAACCGGAAAATGCCATACAAGACAAATTTCCCCTGGTTATCAGCAGTTATGATTTGAACTTGTCATTCAATTTTGACGAAGGGTCGCTGGCGGGGATTTGTAGAATAGAAATAGAAAACACTTCGGAC
>JAISOR010000289.1 GCA_031275535.1 Treponema sp.
ATAAATCTTAAAAATAAAATCTTTTTTTGGGGGTATACTCTAAAATCGTAAAAAAATTAAAAATTTTGTATAGAAATTTACGAAAAACCTTGACAGCCGACGATAGCCAGGCCGATGCCCTCTCCCGCCGCATCAGGGACTTCTTTTACAGCCTCCGGGTCAGGGTAACAAAAGAGGGCATATCCTGGGAATTCGAAACATTATAAGGACCCGCACAGCAAAAACAGGCCCCGGAGATCCCGTTTTTGCCCCCTAAAACAAGCCCCGGATGCGGCCCGCTTCGTCCACGTCTATATCCATAAACGCGGGCCTGGAGGGAAGGCCCGGCATGGTGGAAATATCCCCGCAGAGGGGACAGACAAAACCCGCCCCCGCGGAAAGACGCAGTTCCCGGACCGGGAGCCGCCAGCCCTTGGGCGCGCCCTTAAGGCGGGGATCGTGGGATAGGGAATACTGGGTCTTGGCCATACAGACCGCAAGGCCCCCAAAGCCCTGGTCCTCCAGGGTTTCCAGGTCTTTTCGGGCCCCATCGTCAAAATCAACCCCCTCGGCGCCGTATATTTCCCGGGCAATGGTTTCTATCTTTGGGGCCAATCCCATTTCCGGCGGATAGAGACAGGTAAAATGATGGGGCAGCGCTGCGGCCCGTTCCACTGCCCGGGCAAGGTCCGCCGCTCCCTCCCCTCCCTGTTCCCAATGCCGGGTAACTGCGGCCTCCGCCGCGCCGGCCTTGATTGATGCGGCCCTGATAAGTTCCCACTCCGCCTCGGTGTCCGTGGGAAAGGCGTTTACCGCCACCACCGCGGGGATCCCGAAACGGCGGATAATCCCGATATGGGCTTCCAGGTTTGCAAGCCCTGCCCTTAGGAGTTCCCTGTTTTCTTCCCGGTAACAGGGGGCCAGGGGCTTGCCGGGGACCACCGCCGGGCCGCCGCCGTGGGCTTTTAGGGCCCGGACCGTGGCAACCAGCACTACCGCATCGGGAACCAATCCCGAAGCCCGGCATTTGATATTGAAGAACTTCTCCATCCCCATATCGGAACCAAAACCGCTTTCGGTGACCACATAATCGGCGTGGCGTACCGCAATACGATCCGCCATCACCGAAGAATTGCCCTGGGCGATATTGGCAAAGGGCCCGGTATGCACAAAGGCCCCCTGGCCTTCCAGGGTCTGGAGCAGGTTGGGCTTTAGGGCCTCTCGTAAAAGGGCGGTCATAGCTCCGGCCACCCCAAAATCTTCGGCGCTCAGGGGTCTGCCCTGGGTATCCCAGGCCGCCACCATGCGGCCCAGCCGGCAGCGAAGATCCGCCAGATCCGAAGCCAGGGCCAGGATAGCCATGACCTCGCTGGCCACGGCAATGTCGAACCGGCTCTGCCGCAGGGGGCCGTCGGCCCGGGTTCCCAGGCCGATAAGGATATGCCGCAGGGCCCGGTCGTTTATGTCCACCACCCGGCCAATGCCCACCCGGTAGGGGTCCGCGTCCAGCCGGCGAAGTCCCAATTTTTCAAAATAAGCGCCGGACCAGCGGGATTCATGGTAGATCCTGGCATCCACCGCGGCGGCGCAGAGGTTATGGGCCGCGGAAACCGCATGGATATCTCCCGTAAGGTGGAGATTAAAATCCTCCATGGGCACCACCTGGCTGTATCCGCCCCCGGCGGCGCCGCCTTTAATGCCAAAGGTGGGGCCCATGGAAGGCTGCCGCAGGCAAACCACCGCCTGCCGGCCCAGGCCGCCCAAGCCCTGGACGAGTCCCACGGAGGTGGTGGTCTTTCCTTCCCCCAGGGGGGTCGGGCTGATGGCGGTCACATTGATGTACTTAGCCCTTCCGGGGGGCAGGGCAGGATCCTTTAAAAGCCGCCAGTCGATCTTTGCCTTATACCTGCCGTACTCCTCCACCCATGGGGGGGCCAAGCCCAGCCGGGAGGCCACCAGAGCGATGGGTTCAAGCTGCGCCGCCTGGGCTATCTCGATGTCCGCAGGGACGGGGTTTTTTCGTTCCATATGCATCCTTTCCGGTCTTTATCGTTCAACCTTGAATTTTGCTACTTCCCGGATCAGCGCTTCGATATTGTCTTTATTCTCTCCGCATATTTCACTCACCCGGTTTACGGAGGTATTTATCTGATCCGCGCCGGTGGCCATTTCAGTCATCCCGTGGGAAATTTCCTGGCTTATTGTTTCCAGGGTCTTGCTCTGCCCTATTGCTTCCTGGCTGCTCAAAAGCATATGGGAAGAACCGTCTTTGACCAGGCCGGTTATCTCATTCAAGCGGCTTATGGCTTCCAGGATCTGCTGACTTCCCTCTCCCTGTTCTTCCATGGCGTTGCGGATATTCTCCTCCTGATCCGATACGGTCCTGACCCCCTGATCGATGACCTCAAACCGGTTCAATACCACATCGGTAGATTTAATGATCTTATCAATAGAGGCTTTGATCTTTTTAAGTACCCCCGAAATGATCTGGGACTGCTTCCCGGAAGATTCGGCGAGTTTCCGTATTTCACCGGCCACCACCGCAAAACCCTTGCCCGCCTCTCCCGCATGGGCCGCCTCAATGGCGGCGTTCATGGACAGGAGATTGGTCTGGCTGGCGATGTTTTCCATCACCGCATTGATCTCCAGAAGCCCCTGGGATTCCCGGGCAATTTCCTGAATGTCCGAGGAAACCTCCTGCAAACCGGCACGGCCGATTTCCGAGGCCGCGGACAGATCTTTGACGTTATCGGCATTTTTGATCAGCGTATGGGTAACCGATTGAATATTGGCAAGCATTTCCTCGATGGCCGAAGAAGATTGGGACACGCTGGAAGACTGCCGGTCTATGTGCCCATTCAGTTCATCGATGTTACGGGTTATCTTTTCCATAAGGCCGCCGGATTCCTCAACACTGGCGGTTTGGTTTGCTATCTGGGTTTTCATCTGCCGGATATTTGCGGTAATCTCGGTAATCGAAGCCGCATTCTCGGTCATGGTGGATTGCAGTTCCATCCCTATATCCGAAAGGGAAACGGTTTTGTCCTTGATTATCCGGATCAGATCCTGGACTTTTTCCAGGGTCCCATTAAAGGAACCGGCCATGGCGCCTATTTCATCCCTGCTCCGAACCTCCAGCCTCCGGGTCAAATCCCCCTCTCCGACATCGCGGAGCATCACTACCAGATAATCGAGGGGTTTGCTGATTGAACGGGAAATGGCAAAAGCCGCCGCGGAGGTAATCAGGATCATGCCCGCACCGATTATGATGCTGATGAAAAGCAGCTTGTATATGGGAGCGCTAACAACCTCCAGCGGAACCCCCACCGCCAGGGACCAGGGGGTGGCGGTCATTCCCGCGGTAAAGGGCGTGCAGGTAAAAAACATTTTCTTTCCTACCTGGGGTACAAAGGCGGTATAGAAAAATTCCTTCCCTTCCCGCACCGCCTCTATAAGGCCGTCCAAATAGGGGCCCGCCAGATCCGCCTCGGTTTGCGCCATGGGTTTCCCAATCCGGGTGGAATCAAAATGGCCGCTTACCAGCCCTCCGTTGGTGTATACCGCGGCGATGCTGCCCTCGTAGGGTTTTATACCCTCCACCTGATGCTGGATGGCGACCATATCGATATCAAAGCTCATGGTCCCTACCATCCGCCCATTCCGCCTGATAGGGATGGCCACGGTGGTAATCAGCCGCTCCTCCCCATTTATGGGATAAAAATAGGGCTCCACCAGGGTTTCGTTTCCGGTCCGCATGGGGATGATATAATAATCCCCCGGACCGGGGACGGTATAATCCACCAGGGCTTCCAGGGTGACGCCGGCATTGGTCCGGCTCCAATAGGGGATAAATCTGCCCGTGCTGTCCGTTCCCGGGGTATTGACATATTGGTCGTCCAGTCCATCCAGGGCGTTGGGTTCCCAGCAGCTCGATACGGCGGCTATGTCCGAATTAGTTTCCACCAGGCCCTTCATAATCATATTATAAAGAGAGCGCCGCTGAGTAAGCTCTATGTTTCTATGCTGTTCCATTATCTGGGCCACCGTTCTGGCGGTGGAAAAATAACGGTCAAACCATATTTTGATATCACTGGCGTTCTTTTCCACCAGGTTCTTTACCTCACTGTTTACCAGGGTGGTAACCTGCACCTGGACAATCCGTAAAATAGTTCCTACCAAAACACCGGTTCCCATAAGATTAAGGGCAACGATCATCATAATAAGTTTCTTACCTATCTTCATCAGCGCTCCTCATTGGAATAAACTCTTTTTCAGGGTGCATTGCTTTAATCACCCTTTTAATCACAAAATCAAGCCCCTAGGGGCCCAGATAGACCCGCTCAACCCGCTTATTGATATTACAGGTAATCTCATAGGGGATGGTCCCCAACAGGGCGGCTATATCCGCGGCGCTATGCGGCACACCGTCCGGGCCCCCAAAGACCTTTACCTCTTCCCAGCGCTTGAGCCGCGAATCCGGCCCCAGGTCCACCATGCACTGATCCATACAGATCCGCCCTACCAGGGGATAGGGCCGGTTCCCGATAAGCACCGAATAGCGGCCGCTTAGGCCGCGGGGCAGCCCGTCGCCATAACCTATGGGGATGGTGGCAACCACCGTATCCCTGGGCGCGGTCCAGGTTCTTCCATAGGAAAGGGGCTCCCCCTTTTTTACCTTCTTAATAAAGGCGATATGGGTCAGAACCTCCATTACCGGGCTCACCGGCAGGGCTAAACCGGTCTTCTCCCCCGGCGAATAGCCGTAGAGGACAATACCGGGGCGGACCATATCAAAACAGGCGTCTTGGTGGAATACCACCGCCCCGGAATTGGCGGCGTGGACTATGCCGGGATCAAAACCCGCCTTTTTTATGGCCGCCACCGCTTCCCTGAACCGGGCAAGCTGGTCCCTGGTATAGCGGATGTCGTCCTCCGCGGCCGAATCGGCGGCGGCTAAATGGGTGGCGGTACCCCCATATTCCAGGCTCTTCCGGCCCGCAATATGGGCGGCCAGCTCCGCCGCCTCCCCGGGCCGGCAGCCCATACGGCCCATCCCGCTGTCTATCTTGAGGTGGACCCTAAGTTTTTTCCCCGCCCGCTCCGCCGCCTCCGCCGCCTGGCCGGCAAATTCCTTATCGGGGATCAGGGGAATAAGGCGGTGGAAGATTACCTCCGGAAGCTCCTCCGGCAGGGGAAGGGAGAGGAGCAGGATGGGGGCCCCGATCCCCCCTTCCCGGAGTTCCGCCCCCTCCCGGACCCGGGCCACCGCCAGATACTCCGCGCCGGAGTCCAGGGCAGCCCTGGCTATGCGCAGCGCCCCATGGCCGTAGGCGTCGGCCTTGAGGGCCACGCAGATCAGGGGCCCGGGACCTATCCGGTCCCGGACGGCTCTGAGGTTCCGGCAAAACCGGTCCAGATGGATTACCGCCCTGGTCGTCCGCATAACAGCCCCTGTTTACCTGCGGGGACCTTAGAAAAACCGGGTCAGGAAGGTGGAAAGCCAGGGTACATAGGTAACCAGGAGGACCACCACCATCTGGATAAGCAGGAAGGGAAACACATGGCGGCATATTTCCACAAAGGGTTTTTTGAAACGATAGGAAGCCAGGAACAGATTAAGCCCCACCGGAGGGGTCAGGAAACCCACTTCCAGGTTGACGATAAAGATAATTCCCAGATGGACCGGATCAATGCCGTAGGCCGTCCCCAGGGGCGCAATCAGGGGCAGAACCACCAGAATGGCGGAGAAGATGTCCATGAGGCAGCCCACGACCAACAGGG
This sequence comes from Treponema sp., assembly GCA_031275535.1. The sequence goes on from JAISOR010000289.1 coordinate 5,761, forward strand.
CCAGGTTCAAGAGAAGGAGGAAAATCCACTTCGACCGGATCGCGCCCAGCATCCATGCTACCAGATTATCCGGGATCTGGGTGAACACGATGGCGTAGGAAAGGGCCTTTGCCAGGGCAATAATGGAAAGGACCCCGCCGATAATAGGAACCGCCTTGACGAATACCCGCCGGATCTCGGAAAATTTAATATCCCGGTGGATCACCACCTCCAGGATAAAGACATAGAGGACCGAAACGGCGCTGATTTCCACCAGGGTCATGATGCCGGTAAAATACCCCGCGATAAGGAAAAAGGGGAGCAGGATCTCCCCCAGGGAATCCCTCAGGGCCGAACCGGTCTTTCGCAGGTCAAAGGGTTCGAGGGGGATTTTTGTCCGGATCGACGCCGTTATGCCAAAGATGATCATGGCGATCACCAGGATAACGCCGGGGATAAGGGCCCCCAGGAAAAGATGGATGATGTTGGTCCTGGTGGTGGTCCCTACCAGGATGATGGGCAGGCTGGGGGGAAAGAGGAGCCCTATCCCGCCCACGGAGGTTAAAAGGCCGATGGAGAATTTTTCGGAGTAATTCGATTTTTCCGCCAGGATGATATACAGAATCCCCCCCAGGGCAAGGATGGTCACCCCCGACGCGCCGGTAAAGGAGGTAAAGAAGGCGCAGATAATGACGGTGGCTATGATCATCCCCCCGGGAAGCCAGCAGAAAAGGCTTCTGAAGGTATGGACCAGCCGTTCTCCGGCCTTGCTTTCCGAAAGGAAGAAACCCGTCAAGGTAAAGATGGGGATGGCGGCGATGCTGGAATCCGTCAGGGCGGAATAGATCTGGATGGTAACCGCCTCGGGCTGCCCGCCGGAGGTCTGCATGATGATCAAGGCCAGGCCGCCGATAACCGTAAACAGGGGCGTCCCCGCCAGGGCGGAGAGGATAAGCAGCGCCGCCGCGGGCCCCTGGATGGTATAAACCACATCATAGATAAAATCTATCAGATCCAGGACAAAGAGGGGCTGATCAAAACCCCAGACAACCATGGCCACCGCCGGCAGGGCGAAGAAGCTTCCCAGCAGACAGGCCGCCAGGGAGATAAGCCGGGCGGGCCCGCGGAAGGGAACGGCCCGGGCGAAACGCCAGGTTATGACCGCGAATCCTATGGGCAGGACCAGCCCGAAGAGGTGGACGGGGATAAACCACACCAGGTAGGGATTAAGGCCGTTCTTAAAAAAAGACAGGGCGCACCAGAAAAGCATGGCGGACACAAAGGTCGAAACCAGGCCGGTAATTATGGAAAGGATCTTTTTTATTCTTTCGTCATGGATGTAATGCACCAGGGCTATAGAAAGATGCTCCCCGGTCTTGGTGGTAATCATCCCCGCAATAAGGCCGGAAACCAGCAGCAGGTTGCTTACCAAACCGGAGGAGGAGGGGATCCCGGTTTTGCAGAGCCGGGCCACTACCTCCCCTATGGGCATGGCGGTAAGCAGGATAAAGGCGCCGTAACAGAAGGTCTTTTCCAGGGCGCCTAAGGCGGCCCATAATTTTTTTACCCCTTCCCCCATGGCCGTTACCTTTCGTTCCGCAGGGGTTTCACAATGGCCTCTATTTTATTGTATATATTCCGGTCAAAGGTGGTTCCGATAAGGGCAGGCAGGGTATTGTCTACCAGGGTATACCAAGCCTGTTTCTGGGCCGGAGTCAGTTGGTTTATGACAAAACGCCCCCTCATCGCGGCGGAGATCTGGGCTAAGGCATCGGCTTCCAGGTCCCGAACCGCCCGATCCAGTTCCCCTTCGATCCGTTTGGTGGCCCGGAGCAATTCCGGCTTATACCGCTCGGGGATCGCATCCCAGGATTTCTGATTAAAGATAATCCCCCCCATAAAGGGGGCGATGTTCAGATCCATCATGTTAGGAGCCACCCCGACGATCTGGGCGCCCCCGGCGGCGATGGGGCTTTGATAAACCGCCGTGATGGTCCGGGTAGTCAGGGCCTGGAGTATATCCTTTTGGGCCACGATCCGCATATTCAAGCCCATCCGTTCAAAGGCGGTGGTGATCTCATCTTCCCCCTCGCCGGTTCCGATGAATTGGTTCTTGGCCTGTAGATCCGTGGGAACAAATACGGGGGTTCGGGAAAAAATTTTGGCCCAGCCGACCCGGGCCCAGGCCAGGGTAAAATAGCCCTTGGAATTTATCAGCGCCTCCAGATCGGGCTTTAACCCGGCCATGACCTGATCCAGTTCTTCTTCGGTACGGATTAAAAAGGGATAACTCAGGGTCATAATGGCGGTAGAGGGCGGGCTCGGCGCCTTGGTAATGATGTTTTGACTCTTCTTGGTGAGCATATTCAGCCCGAAACTGGAGAGGACCGCCGCATCCAGGGCGCCGTTATCAAGCTGCTGGATTACCGCCCCTTCGGTTCCCAGGGATCCGTTCGGGTGAACCACCAATCTTACTTCGTTGTTAGTGATCCTTGCCCATTCCACCGCGATTTGGTTTATTTTTTCTCCCCAGGCGGTATTGGCCGGTATGGGAGAAGCCAGATGGATAACAAGCTGATTGGATCTCCTCTGGGAAAACACAAGCGCGGGAAAGAAAAACAGTAAAAACACCACCGCCGGACTCAGTCTTTTCATCGCTTCACTCCTATTAAAGACGGCAAAATCGCCGCCGCTTAACCCTCGACCCGGTTAGCATAGGGACCAGCCTCAATCATCCCAGGGGATAACCAGGAAATACTCTTCCTCATTATCCAGGAGATATTGGGCCTTCCGCTGGTTCAAGACATTTACCAGCCGGTTTCCCGGATCCGCATCCACGTCTATGGCAAGGGCCTTTTCCAGGCAATCCCTGAAAGTACTATAATCCTGGGCGGGGATGCACACCGATTGGACATAAGAAATATAGGGCCCCGCGGCTTTACCGCCGCTTTTTTCCACCGCCCTTTCAAAGTGGGTCTGTACCAGGGCGGGATTACCCCCCAATCCCTCCGGGACCTGGGCATAGAAGAGGATAAAAAAATCGTCCAGGGCGCCCTGGTTAAAATCCGGATCCAATTCATAGGCCCGGTGAATCATGGCGTTCAACTCCTGCAGCCGGAAACCCAAATCAAAATCAAAAACATCCAGGGAATAGGCGGAAAGAACCCCCGCCACCGCCCAGTAGAGGGAGGGCACGTCCTCTTTTTTCATCCTGGCAAGGTACTGATCCAGGGTTTCATCGGCGGCGGCTTCCTTAAAACCGGGGTATTTCTTATCCAGCCCATCATAGAGGATATCCGCCCCCCGGATATAAAACTTCTTTGCCCGTTCCTGGGCCAGTTTCCGCTCTTCATTCCGGTCCAGGGGCAGCATTTCCGCGGGGCCCTGGACAAAGGCGTTGGCATACATGACAAAGAGGGAACCGGTGGTCAGTATAAGCCCCTGGTGATCCGGCTGCGCGGCCAAAAGGGCCTCGTACATTTTAATGGCAAAAGGCAGGGCGTCTCCCACCAATTCCGGGTCCGAATCGCCGGTAAAAACCTCGCTCGATCCCGTTCCGGTCAGGGCATTGGCCACCGCCTTGGTGGCCATACGGTTTATGGAACAGGAAGAAAAGAAGCCCCCCACGGCAAAAAGACAGAGGAAACATAACAGCGAATGGGATTTCATCACCACTCCTAAAAAACAAGGATCCACCGGCGGCTTTAGGGGCCCCGGCCTACCGTTAAATGATTTATTCTATCATATTATATTATAGAAAAAAATATTATGGCAAGTGTTATGGCAGGGCAAACAGGGCAAAAGTATTTACTCTTCATTCGGGATACTTTAAATAAAAACACCGGTACGGTGAGGAAATTTCTTGGGGTCCTGACGGCTGTAAAATCCATAGGGGACCCCCCAGAGGGTCCCCCCCTATGGCTTTTACACCCAGCAATTTTACATTTGAACGAAAAAATGGCCTGGGCAGAACATCTGAAAGCGGCCACGCTTGCCCCTGCGGGGCTTCGGTCAAGTGTCCGCTTTCAGATAACCCGCCCAGGCCCTCCCATCTTTCTCCAATCGTGGAATTACCGGCCTTCCTTTGCACGGGGGAAGAGGGGGTTCC
>JAISOR010000065.1 GCA_031275535.1 Treponema sp.
ATCGTCCAGGGAACGGACCATTACCTCCCCGGGAATGTCCTCGAAAGCAAGCTGTACTATCCAGGGCGAAAACCGTTCATCCTCATCCCCGCGATCCCGGGGGATAAGGGAACAGCGCCCCAGGGTCCGCAGGTTTCTGAGCAGCTCCTTCCACCGTCCGGCGGCCCGCTCATATTCAGCCTGGACCTGGGCCGCCCCTGCCCGGCGCTCCATACACGCGGCCATGGCCGCGGCCCCGGCGGTGTTTTCCGTCCCCGGCCGGATGCCCCCTTCCTGGCCGCCCCCGGTATACAGCGTTTTTAGGGGCCTCCGCAGGTAGAGCAGCCCTATGCCCCGGGGGCCGCCTATCTTATGGGCGCTGAAGGAAGCGGAATCCAAATCCCAGGCCCGTATATCCAGGGGGATTTTCCCCAGGGCCTGGACCATGTCGCTGTGGATATGGAGGGGCTTCCCCCGGGCCCGCAGGAACCGCACCAGAGCCGGCATATCCATCCGGGAGCCGACCTCGTTATTCACCGCCATGATCGCCGCAAACCGGGCGTCCCGGCGTTTTTCCAGGGCGGCCTCCAGGTTATGGACCCCAACCCGGCCGTCGCCGCCTACCCCGATTAGGCCCAGGGGTTTTCCCAGCCCTTCCAGGACCGCGGCGTTTTCCCCTACCGAAGGATGCTCCACGGAAGAGACCAGCAGGCCCCCCGGCCCGGTTCGTAAAAGCATGGAATGGATGACCAAGGCGTTGGATTCGGTGCCCCCGGAGGTAAAATAAAGCTCCTTTGGGGAAACCCCCAGGACCGCGGCGCAGCGGGAACGGGCGTCTTCCAGCACATCGCGGGCCCTCCTGCCTTCAAGATGGCGGGAAGAGGGATTCCCAAAGGACCCTTCCGGGGGAATAAACGTATCGGGAACAGCGGTGGCGGCCCAATCAAAATAATGACGCAGGGGATCCATAAGTATGGATCATAATAGAATGGGATAAACCGGACAAGGGCAAAAAAAGATGTGTCAAAAAGATGAAAAAAAAGATTGACTTCCCGGCAAGACCATGTAATGCTAAATTGTTATGGATCTTCAATCCCTGTGTTCCGAACCGGTTATTAGCGAGTATTCACGCAAATTAAAGGTCTGCGGGCATCCTATACGGCTTAAATTGCTTTGCATTATCTCCGGACAGCAGGATCCCTGTGTAACCAATTTGTGGACCTCCCTGGGGGAGCGGCAGCCGGTGATCAGCCAGCATCTATCGGTTCTTAAAGAAAACGGGGTAGTCGATTCTACGGTCCACGGGAACCGGCGGATTTATTTTATCAGGGATAAATTTATCCGGGACATTGTGGCTAAAATGGTGGTGGAATCGGGGAAGTGAAGCGGGGACAGGATTTTATCCCGCCTGTTGTTCCTCCATCTGCCTCCTTTGAAGAATCGCGGCCCTGTTCATGTAGTGGATCGTAATAAAGAAGGCGATTCCCAAAAGATACGTTAGCCCAAGCACGAGAAGGGACAGAACCCCGGGCAGCTTGACGGATATAAAGACCAGAATTCCCAAAACGATCTGTAATCCGTACAATAGGCCGTCTACTTTTTGGGCGTCTAAGCCAAGGTTCATCAGTTTATGGTGAATATGGAACTTGTCGGGACTGTCGATCCGCCGGCCGTCCCTGGTCCTCCGCCACACGGCGGCAATGGTATCGAAAATAGGGATGATCAAAAGCGCTGCCGCATAGGGGAGGGGCAGAACAAAGGGGGCGTCTCCGGTGTTCATCAGGGGGAACAGGGCCAGGATAAAGCCCAGAAATTGGCTGCCCCCGTCCCCCATGAAGATCTTTGCCCTGGGGAAGGGCATGTTGAAAACAAGGAAGCCCCCTATGGCGGCGGCCAGGCAGAGACAGAGGAGGACCACGGAATTGATAGGGGGGGAGGATACAAAAATAAAAGCATAGGCAAGGCTTATCAGGATCGAGAGCCCCCCCGCCAGGCCGTCTACCCCGTCGATAAAATTCACCGCGTTGGATAAACCCACGATCCATAAAAAAGAGACGGGATACCGCAGCCAGCTGAATTCCGACACGGAGTCTATGCTAAAGAAAAACAAGCGGCGGAAGGTATAACCCGGAATAATCACACAGAGGCCCGCAAGGATCTGAAGCAGTAGTTTATAACGGGGCGCCATGGGGCGAAAATCATCCAAAACGCCGAATATCAGGATTAGGATCATTGAAATAAAGGGGGGGAGAAACCGCAGCCCAAAGTACTCCTCCGGGGCCAGGAAGGTTATAATAAAGGTGGCAATTATAAAGGCCGTCGCAAATCCAATACCCCCCAGCCTCGGAACATCCCCGGTATGTATTTTCCTTTCGTCAATTTTATCATACCAGGATTTTTTATGGGATAAGTGGAGTACCAGCGCTACAATAATAAAAGAAAAAAAGAAAGAGGAAAAGATTGCGCCCAACTTCAACAACATAAAAAAGCACGCTCCTCAAAGCCAAATTCATAAAAACGATTAATTTTTAAGAAAAAAGCTATTTAAGTTTATCACAAAAAACAAAAAATACAACATACGTTCATCAAATCCATGGCTCTAAGAATTACCCGAATAGATAACAATAGGGAAATTTTCGAGAAACGGCATAACGAAAAAGGAACCTGCGATACTCAACGGGGGGGGGGGGGGGTAATTCCTTGTAATATAATGAATTAACACATCACACCAAAACCCGGCCCCCTAGTATTAAAAAAGATGCATGTTTATTGTATTCAATTGTGAATTCCTGTCAAGCCGACGATAGCCAGGTCTCAAAGGTCAGCGATAAACTCTACCTTGTAAACGAATAAGGGATTACTTCCATATCTGTTTACGGAAGGGTAACTCCAGATCCTTTCTTAGCTTAATTAGCCTTCCAAGGCCGGTATTTTGGGTATTTTGTCCCTTTCTGGGGACAGCTGGAGTATATCCCAAAGTGTCGGCTTTTTTTATGTCCTGGGAGCTGGTTTGGGGCATATAGAGAAGAGCGGATAAGGGCCAAACAGCCATTTGCGGGTCCAGGCTCTTGTTACCCCGATGGCTGGTCGGGGGCCGATCCAGGCAAGTTTTGTCGGGATCGGCGCTATCAGCCGGCGCCGGGGGCGGGCGGTACGGGGAAGGGGCCTGGTTTCCAGGGTTACTCCCCGTTTCCCCGGTCCGTCCCGCGGCGCTTTTATAGGAGAGGAAAATGTTGGTCAGTACTATCGCAAAAGAACGGTTTGAGCAATACCTGGCGGAAAAACTACAGAACGAATGGGATGACACCGTATGGGAGTTTTATACCTGGCTGCTGGACCAGGCGAAGCGGCATAAGCCGGACTATTCCGGATATATCTACCCTGAATACCACCGGGACGAAGCGGAAGCAAAAGAAAGGGGAAAGCTCGGCATCGAGAGCATAGAATCCAAACCAAAAACCCAAGATGAAGGAGTAACATCATGGATTTAAATCAGGAGAATCAGGAACACGGGGGGCAGGTTAGCCCCGAAGGCCCGGGGGAATTCAAAAAACCCACGGTTATCGCTTTTATATCGATAAAGGGCGGCGTTGGCAAGTCCCGGGGGGCAATTTTAACCGCAAACTGCCTCGGCGCCGCGGGTAAACGGGTATTGATCATCGATATGGATCACAACAACTCAACCACCTATTACTACCTGGCGGATCTTCCGGACGGCGCGGAAAAAGAGATCCTAAC
>JAISOR010000113.1 GCA_031275535.1 Treponema sp.
CCGGGTGGCGGCCCTGAAAAAATTCCTTCAATCCACAAAGGTGCGGGATTACATCGCCTCCCACTTTGACGGCGGTGTGGTAGCGACCTTTTAAGGACCGACCCCAAAACTCAGGCTGGTTTTGGGATTTCCTCAAGGCGCCGCAAAAGCTCCAGCCCTCGACGGGCCTTTTGCGGCGCCCTTTTATATGATAATATGGAGCATTTCCCAAAACCCGGTTGGTTTTAGGAAATGCTCTTGAAAAAGCGGTCTAAAGCCCGCTTTTTCCCATAAATATAAGGTTGTTTTCCCAAAAACTGAAGTTTTGGGAAAGCCTCTATGGAAACCATGAAAACGATTTATATTGCCGCCGGATGTTTCTGGGGCGCGGAAAAATATTTTTCCCTTATCAGGGGCGTTTGCCGTACCGAGGTTGGTTACGCGAACGGCAATACGGAAAATCCTTCTTACGAGGATGTAAAGCACCGGGAAACCGGTCATGCCGAAACGGTCCTGGTAGAATACGATCCGGCGGTGATAAGCCTGCCTTTTTTGCTGGATCTTTATTACGAAGCCGTTGATCCGGCTTCATTGAACAGACAGGGGGCGGATGTAGGGACCCAGTACCGCACGGGTATTTACTATACCGACCGGGATGATCTGCCCCTGATCGAAAAATCCCTGGAGAAGCTCCGGGAAAAAATCGGCGTCCCGGTGGCCATAGAAGTGAAACCCCTGGAAAACTTTTACACCGCCGAAGAATACCACCAAAAATATCTGGAAAAAAATCCCGGCGGTTATTGCCATATAAACCAGTCTCTGTTTGACCGGGCTCAATCGGCGAAACCGGTCTAAAGACAGCTTTCCCTCCTTCCCCCTTCGGAGGTCTGTGAAATTTCGATGAATTTTTGGGGACCTATGAAGGGAACAAAATTGTTCCGGTTTCAAAACCGCCACAGTTTGTCCGATTTCGGACAGCTTCGGGATCCTAGACTAAATTCGGTAAATCCTTTATGCTCTGTATTGAGGCTGTTTCAAACTTATGGCCGCGGAGCCGTTGGTTTTTGAAACGGCCCCTATGATTAGCCGGTTCCAAAATTCGGTTAGTTTTGAAACCAGCCTGGGGAAAAGCGATCTACAGCCCGCTTTTCCGCTTAAATTTAAGGGTGCGGTTTCAAAATCATATTCCGGATTATTGGTTTTTGAAGCGGCCTCAATTAATAAGCGAGGAATTCATGATACGAGGCGGAGATATTGTGAAGGGGACCTGTCTGCTCCAGAAGGGTCAGCCCTATCTTGTGGTGGATCGGGAATTCCATAACCCCGGAAAGGGAACCGCCATAGCCCGGATAAAGATGAAAAGTATCAAAGACGGGTCTGTTTTGACCATGACCGTCCCCACCCAGCAGGAAGTTGAAGACGCCCAGGTGGATACCGTTATCTGTCAGTACCAATACGCGGACCAGGATAATTATCACTTTATGGATACCGAGAATTACGAACAGCATGAGGTGCCCATCAGCGAGATGGCAGACAAAAAATACTACCTCAAGGATGGGGAATCCTATGAGCTTACCCTATGGGAAGGAAAGGTGATAGACATCAAGATCCCCTACAAGGTGGTCTTTACCGTGGCGGAAAGTGAAAACTACGTCAAGGGGGATACGGTATCGGGGGCAACGAAACCCATTATTACCGAAACGGGGCTCACCGTCCGGGTTCCCCTTTTTATTAAGCAGGGTGAAAAGATCCTGGTCAATACCGAAACCAACGAATACGTGGAGCGGGTTAATTCCTGAACCCCCGCCGATCGCTCAAACGGCGGAAGCCTACGGGACGAGGGAGGTTGATTTTAAATTCCGGGGGCGGGAATATATCTTTACTCTTTCCCAGGGACTTTTTAGTTCCGCTGATATTGACCGGGGAACCCGGATGCTCCTCAGAGTCCTTTCCCAATCCTGGGAGCAGGATCTGCGGGAGGGGTATCCTTTGCCCAGGGCCATCCTGGACGCCGGGTCCGGGGTGGGGGTTATCGGAATCTGTGCCGCCGGGGCCCTGCTCAGGCTCCAAGACCGGGCTTCGACCGCCGTCCCGGCCTCCGGGGAAGGGCCGCCCATCCCACGGGTCCGTTCCCAGGATCGGGATGAACTGGCCCGGTGTTTCACCCAGTACAACGCCTTGAAAAATCATATTCCCCCCACGGTCTTGGAAGCCCATACGGAGCCCCTCCTCTCCGGACCGCCGGAAGCCCGGTGGGACCTGATCCTCTCCAACATTCCTGCCAAGGCCGGACTTCCGGTGCTGGAGGACTTTGCCGTCCGGGCGGCTTCCGTGCTACAAACCGGGGGCAGGGTCTTTGTGGTGGTGATAAAGGCCCTGGCGGAACGGTTCCGGGCCTGGCTGGAGGATGCCCGCTGTCTCCTCCTCCTGGAAACCGGGGGACCTGAGCATGTGGTCTTTGCCTACGGTTCTCCGGTAAGGGAAACCAGACCGGGCCGAACGGGTCCCCTTACGGCAAAGCTCGACCTTATGGCGGAATACCCGGCCTACCAACGAAGGCGGGGAACCTATACCTTGGAGGGTATCTCCTATACCCTGGATTCCATCCAGGGGACCGCGGATTTTGACACCCCCTCGGCGGCGGTGGAAACCGCCGTAAAACTGGCCGGCCGTTTGAAGCTTCGGGAGCGGCTGTTATCCCCGGACCGCCATGCCGGGGGAGGGATCCTCATCCACGAACCGGATCAGGGCCATTTTCCCCTCTGGTTCGCCCGCTACCTGGGGATATCGTCCCCCGGTCCCTGGGTATTTTCAGGCAGAAACGTCCTTGCCCTGGAGGCTTCCCGGCATAATTTTTTCCAAGACCGGGCCTGGATCGTGCCGAAACTGGTCCCGGCGGTGGATCCTGCCCTGGGAACGGCTGCCCTGGAGGCGGAATCCTTTCGCTTCATCGCGGCCTTTCCGGAAACCGTTCCCCAAACCAACCGGACCGCCGCCTATTGGGCGGGCATACGCCGGCTCCTCGGCCCCGGAGGTATCTTCCTCATGGCCCTTCCCTCCCCGCAGGCCCTCTTCTTTGATCGCAAAAAACCCGAAGGTTTTACCCGGCTGGGGGACTTAAAGCGGAGGGGATACCGGGTGCTGGCCTATGGGAGGTAACAGGCCGAAGCGCCCGCCGCCGCTTGCGGAAGCCGTTTTTTTTTCTTATGATTCCTCCCGTATGCAGAACCCCCACCGCCGCCGTTACTTTGACTGGGCCGCCACCGCGCCGCCGGATGTTCCGGTGCCCGGGGAGATCCCCTTCGGCAACCCCTCCTCCCGCCACCGGGAGGGCCGGGATGCCCGGGACGCTCTGGAGGAGGCCCGGAACCGATGCGCCGCGGCCCTGGGGGTAACGGCCGCCCGTCTCTTTTTTACCTCCGGGGGAACCGAATCCAATGCCCTGGTCCTTTTTTCCACCCTGTTCCGAAGCCGGGGGGACATCCTGGCATCCGCGGTGGAACACCCCTCGGTGAGCGAGAACTGCCGGGTCCTGGAGCGGCTGGGGAAGGGGGTTGCCCCCATCGCCGTGGAGGGGGACGGCCGGGTGAGCCTGGGGACCCTGGAAGCGGCCCTGAAAAAGAACCCCGAAGCCCGGCTGGCGGCGATCATGGGGGTGAACAATGAAACCGGGGCCGTCATGGACCTTTCGGGCCTCATCGGCCGGATCAGAAACCGGGAGGGGGCGCCGGTCCACGTCCATTGCGACCTGGTCCAGGCCGCCGGGAAGATACCCCTGGACCTCGCCGCCCTGGATCCGGATTCCGCCTCCATAAGCGCCCACAAACTGGGGGGCCCCCGGGGCATCGGCCTCCTCTATTGCCGGAAGGACCTGGAACCCCTCTACCGCGGGGGAGGCCAGGAGGGGGGCAGGCGGCCGGGAACGGAAAACACCGCCGGGGCCCTGGCCCTGGCGGACTGCCTGGAAAGGCGGCTCAAGGCGGATACCCTGGGGGATGCATACGAGGCCGCCTCGGGCCGGTGGGAAACCCTGATCGGAACCCTCCGGGGCATGGACCGGTGTTCCCTCATCCCCCGGGACCGGGGGGACCGGGATCCCCGGTTTTCCCCCTATATCCTCCAGGCCGCTTTTCGGGGCATTCCCGGGGAGGTGATGGTCCGGGCCCTGGACGACGGGGGGTTCGCGGTTTCCACCGGCTCCGCCTGTTCCCCGGCTTCGGGCAAACGGTCGATCCTTGCCGCCATGGGGGTGGATGAAAAAACCGCCTTTGAAGGGATCCGCATCTCCCAGGGCTGGTCCACCACCGCCGGGGACGTGGAGGCCCTGATCGCAGCCATAGGAGCAATACTCAAAACCCTGTAATATAGGGGGATGATCACCTATCTTTTGAAATTGGGGGAACTCACCCTCAAGGGGGGGAACCGCCGGGTTTTTGAACGGATCCTCCGGCGGAACCTGGAGGCGCTTACCCGGGGAACCGGGGCGCGGGTAGAGACCGCCAACGGCCGCTTCTACCTCCGCAGCCCCGAAGGTACGGAAAAACAGGCCGAAGACGCCCTGGATCACCTCATGGGCATCACCGGATGGGCCAAAACCAGGGTGTGTGAAAAAACCGTGCCCGCCGTGATCCGTTCCTGTGTGGAGGAGGGGAGACTGCTCCTGGAGCGGGGGGTACAGACCTTCAAAATAGAGGCCCGCCGGACAGACAAGAGTTTCCCCCTGGACTCCTACGGCATTGCCCGGGAGGGGGGCGAGGCGGTGCTGGGGGCGGTTCCGGGCCTCCGGGTGGACGTCCGCAGGCCCCAGGGAGTTATCGAAGTTGAGATCCGGGAGAAAGCCTATGTCTACGGTTTCGGCCGGCGGGGGCGGCAGGGGCTTCCCGTGGGAAGCGCCGGCCGGGGCCTCCTCCTCCTCTCGGGGGGTATCGATTCCCCGGTGGCGGGGTACCTTATGGCCTCCCGGGGGATGCTGATCGAGGCGGTTTACTTCCACGCCTACCCCTACACTTCGGAAGAAGCCCGGCGCAAGGTGATAAAACTGGCGGAAACCGTGGGCCGGTATTCCCTGGGAATCCGGCTTCACACCCTGAATTTCACCCCGGTCCAGCAGCGGATAAAAGGGGGGGCCCCCTTGGAATGGCATACCGTCCTGCTCAGGATGGCCATGATGGAGGCCGCGGAAAAACTCGCGGAAACCCGGCGCTGCGCCTGCCTTATCACCGGGGAAAGCCTCTCCCAGGTGGCAAGCCAAACCATCGAAAACATAGCCTGCACCGAAAGCCGGGTAAAACTCCCGGTGCTGCGGCCCCTGGTCGGCATGGATAAGGAAAAAATCATCCGGATCGCCGGGGCCATCGGCACCTACGAAACCTCGATCCTCCCCTACGAGGACTGCTGCCTCCTTTTCAGCCCCCCCCATCCCGTCATCCGGGGGAACCGGGAGGAAGCCCTCGGGCGCTACCAGGGGCTTGACCTGGAAGCGCCCCTGGAACAGGCCCTCCGGGAGGGGCGCACGGAGCAATGCTCCTTTCCCCCGGCCCGGGTTTCCCCCGCTTAAAACCAGGGTAAGCCCGGGGAAAGGGCCCCCCCGCAGGCGCGGTATGCTTTTTTCGCCGGCGCGTTTTTTCTCCCCCGTTCATGGTGCATGATTTGCGGTACAATGAACCATCAGTTTTTCACGGAGCCGCCCCTTGGAACGGCTCAAGGAGGAATGATAAAAAGTTAACCAACGTCGGTAAATGATGTATAACCTGAAGATAGTATCGACAGGGGAAGG
>JAISOR010000302.1 GCA_031275535.1 Treponema sp.
GGCTGTAATTTCTAAGCTCCTCCCCGTCTTCCGGCATGGGCGGAAGGGGATCGCCGCTAATCCGGTACCGGTATTCTGCAACGCCGGTCATGTCCGACGGCTTATTCCACATTACCAGGGCTTCCCCATTATTATACCAGGCCCCGCTGTCTGTCTGAGGGCTCATCCAAATTCTCAGATCCCGGGGGGGATTCGTATCGATCCTGAATTGATACTCCGATGCCGCCCCGGTTAACCTGTTTCCGCTGATACACTGCACCGAGAGCCGGTAGAATTCATCTTCCGCATTATCTTCCAATGATAGATGTAATGCGCCCTTCCCCTCCTCATTCAATTCCGAAACGATCCCTTCCATTACGAGTTCCGCTCTTCCTTCAAGTCCGTTCCGGATTATAATTTTAGTAAGCCCCCACTTATAGGCCTTGATACCCGAGGGAATCCTATATGCGGGCCTGAATTGAAATTCCGCCTCCGTTAAGAAACCGGCCTGCTCTACCCGCCGGGCCTCTCCATGGGTGCTGCTCTTGATTACGGGCATACTGGGGATGTTGGAATCTCTTGATACTATGCGCCGTATCACCGGGCTCCGGTTTCCGCCCCGGTCTTCCGCGCAGACAAAGAGATAATTAAGGCCCTGAACAAAGCCCTCTATAGCAAAAGCGCTTTGAGAGCTTCTTCTGGTCTCGCTGAATTCCGGCGCCGCTGTTTCCTCCTGTCCCAGGGTCCAATACCAGTACAGGACCTCCCCTTTCTGCAGAACTTCTCCATCTTTATACCAATCGCTGCTTTCCAGGTTTATGGTTATTTTATTTTCCACTATATAATCATCATCCTGCAGTATCCGTTCAGGATCTTGTCCATCCCGAATTTCCGTTTTATCAATCCGCGGCGGGGTCCTGTCTATGATAAAGATATATTCATCACTGGTTCCTATATGCGCCGCACCGTCCTCGGCGCTTATGAGCATCCGGCGCCGGCCCTCTCCATAGGAGCCTATGGGGATAGATATGGCCTTCGTACCTTCGATGGGTTGCTTCGATCCGCCGTCTATTTGATACCAGATCCCGTCTATACCGGTAATGCTGTCCGAGGCCTGTAGTTCATCTATGAATAGATTTCCTTCTTTTGCATAGGCCGATACCACGGCGCTTACTTGGGGAGGATTAAGATCAACCGTTATGGTTCCATTTTTCTCACCCACGTTTCCGGCGTTATCCTTAACCCGGAACCCAAAACTCAAGGTCCTGCCTTCGGTGAGGACTGCGGTATTTCCCTGCTGCCAGGGACCATCACCGGCCCGCCACTCCCAGCTTGCCGAGACTATACCGCTCATGGTGTCGGAGCCATTGCCGCTTATCGCAACAGTGGTGCTTATCCCGCTGGGAACGGTAATTACCGGCGGGGTTCTGTCGATCCTGGCATATAGAGTCTCCTCTTTAATATTACCCGCATTATCCTCCGCCTTTAACAGGATCTGGAATATCCCATCCGCGGTTCCCGCCGTAAAGGTGATCTTCCCGGTGCTAAACACCGCATCCGTGGTTACGGACCAGGTCCCGTTAGCCTGACGCCGTTTTATTTCTCCGGTAAAACTTCCCAGACCGCTTTCTGTATCCGCCGCGCCAATGGTCAGGGCGCTGCTGTTTATCCATTTTGCCGCTTCAACGGTTTTTTCCATGAGGCCGTCATAGCTTATCACCGGGGCTGTAATATCCAACACAAAGGCCAGATCCAGGGTCTTCTTGTTTCCCGCATTATCGGCTGCGCTTATGCGGAGGCTGTGGGAAGTTCCCGCCAAGGTCCCGATGCGGATATTCGCCGTCAGGCTGCTACCGGATCCGGTGACGGAAAACGTCGTTTCACTGCCGCCGTCTATACTGTACTTCCAGGCCCCCTGATTAATGCCGCTGTGGTTATCCTGTACCCCGCTTAATGCCAGGGGAATTATCCAGCCGGTTCCATTCCGCTTGGCATGGCCGTTGATGGCTGCGGTAAATGCCGGGGCGGTACCGTCAATCTGTACTGTAGTGGAAGCCTGACCCCTGTTCCCTGCGTTATCCGCCACGGAAAAGGCAAGGTTGTACTTTCCATCCGGCAAATTCGCCGCCGTAAAGGCCCCAACGGTTCCGCTGGTACTGTCATAGGCCGGGCTAATGCTTATGGCCGCCTGTCCCTCGGGGATTATCTGCATGGAAGAGGCATTGACCCCCGCATTGGCGGCGGCGGCCTCGACGGAATCCTTAACCTTTATGCCGCTGAATTGAAAATCGCGTCTGAGCCAGCCGCTGCTGGGAGGCGCAAAGCCGGTGATCACCGGCGGTTTCCGGTCCAGCTTAATCTGACTGGTAGAGGTCTGCGTATTGCCGGCCTTATCCCGTACCCGGAACAGGACGGTATATGACCCTTCGGCGCTGAGGGTCACCTTATTGTTCCCGGAACCTTCGGCGCTCCAGCTTGACCCGCCATTAGTCGAATACTGCCAGCTTGCCGTATCAAGTCCGCTAAGCGCATCGGTGGCGGAGGCGCTAAGGGTAAGGCTCGCCGCGTTTGACCACCCGCTCCCGGGTCCTCCGCTGACACTGATGACAGGAGCGGTACGATCGATAACAACGTTGGTACTTTTCAATCCCAGGTTCTTTACATTGTCCCGCACATGGAATGTTACCACATAGGATCCCTCCTTCGACAAGGCAAAAGAACTGCCGTTCACATTGGCGCCGCCGTTATAACTGTACTGCCAGGTACTTGAATCAAGGCCGGAAAGGCTATCGCTGGCGGTAGCGCTAAGAGAAACGCTGCCGCCATTGGTAATGATATTGCCTCCGCTAATGACAATATCCGGCACGATAATATCCCGAATAAGATACACATGCCTTTCATGGATCCCAACAGTATTTGTGGGTTTTATATGACTGGGAAATACACACAGCTCTATCCAGAAATCCAGCCAGCCATAATCATTGATCGTCCCTATTGGTCCGTCGGGGATCCTACCCATGTATAGATTCTTAGATTCACCATAGAGACAAACCGTATCAAAACAAATCTCATCCATTGTGTAATAAGTACTAGATATGTAATCTTTTTCCGTATATACAACGGCGCTGTATCCTGAATAGTAAACCGTATCACCGACTGTGTAGGTCCCACTCACATTCCCTAGTTTAACTCTTAAAAAGAAAGTAAAATTAAGAGTATCATACGGTGTTATAGAAGAAGACCACACCTCTGGTTCATCCGCAAAGATTGAACCGGGGAAGAAACAACACGCCATAATACAGATAATTCCGCTTATTACTATTTTCTTAACCATTTTATCCCTCCATCCGGTACAGGGCGAGTTCACGCCCCGTATAGACCGCCAAAAGGATCCGGTCGTTTATTCTGCGGCTCCAGTTCCTCTTTATTCCCGTGATTGACTGCCAAGCCCCTGTCTCGGCTTCGTACAGGACAAGACCCGCCGGCGACGCCAGGGGTACTATGGACGGTTTGAAATAGAAGGGGTTCAGGGAGAGGATATCTTCCCCCTTGATTCCCGTTTCCCAAATGTTTTCAGGGATTGGCATTTGCCGCAGCAATTCCCAGTCCCCTCCTTTGGCAAGGCCGTAGAACAGGAGACGGCCCCCGTCTTTCTTATCACCCATGCAGAGGGAAATTTCCCCCAGGCCCCCGCTGTAAAGCAGCCTGGCCCCGCTTTCCGCGCCCCGGATCGGCCTCTCTCCCAGAAAACCGTCCGCAAGATCAACCAGGGCGGAATGCCAGCCCTCGCCATCCTCATAGAGGATGGCCAACTGTTTGTTTCCGGCATAGATCATATCCATGACCGAACCGTCCCGGATGCTAAGCCATTCCTTTAAAACCGGGGTGCCGGTGTTTTCATAAAAGACCCCATAGACCTGCTCTTCCCCGCCGGAACCGCCGGTGAGGATCCCCATATTCCCGCCGATCTGATCCGGGGGATAGTACCGTTTTACCGGGACCGGGACATTAAAAGAAAGGCTCCGCAGAAAACCGGCACCGGTTTCGCGGAATACCTCAACGCGGCTTTTATTTATCAGGGTAAGGATTATGGTCCTGTCAAAGGCCAGGCCATAGGAAACCCGGACATCCCCGGAGTATATTCCAAGCCGGTCCCTTTTTAGAATCCCGTTTTCGGATAAAGAAAAAACAATTACTTCGCTGTTCTCCCCCGATTGTATCCGGTACCATCCGTAACGCGGTCCCTGCCGGATATCCTCAATAATCCCAAAGGCCTCGACGGTCTCACCGTTCAGGGAAAGGCTCTGATAAACCCTTAGCTTATCCCGTCTTCCGATGCCGGTAACGCAGCTTAAGCGTCCGTCTCCCAAAAGATAGAGTTCGGCGCTTCCGTCATACTGGCCGGTGATGATAAATTCCGATATGGGGCCTGGGGTCTCTGTTTCCGGCACGGGGTAATAGACAAGTTCCCCCCGGTGATCAAGGCCAAGGACGCAGACGCCCTCCGAAAGGCCCCGGCCGCCGATAAAGGCGGCGTACTGGACCGGCCCCGTGGCGCTGAGTTGCAGGTTCCGGGCCCTTAGGGCCGGCCCCGGAAAATCAGGAATCTCATAGGGGCCCAGGCTCCCCCCGGCGGCGCCCCGGATAAGGGTAAGGGCCTCCCCCGCAATGGACAGCACATAGGCGCCGCCCTTAAGATCGTTGATAACCCCTAGTTCCGTTATGGGTTCCACCGCCGGTACGGCGCCCATCAGGGCCGCGACGGGATACTGTTCCAGGCCGGACAGAGCCGTGCCCAGGATTAAAAGAATAAGGCCGGATATTTTTGTCTTCATGTCTTCCTCCCTCTTTGTTTTTGTTGATGTGGGTTTTTCCCCGTTCCCCTATATATGCGACGCTTGTATATAATGCTTTGATCCCCCGCAAAATTTTTTTAAAAAATTTTACGGTTATGGTGCCTGGCACCATTTTTCAAAACATAGTAGATTTGAATACCATGAGCGAAAACTTATTCAGCCCCGCATTTTTTGTTTTTCTGGGTTTTGCCCTGCCAATCTCTTTTATTGATATCCGCTCTTACCGCATCCCCGACGTGCTTTGTATTCCCTGTTTCCTGCTGATCCTCATCCTGCATATTTGGGGCAACCCCGGGCTGCTGCCCAATTTCTTGGCCGCCGCCGGTATCAGCGGCCTTGTCTTCTTTCTGATCCGCCTGGCAACCAAAGGACTGGGCCTGGGGGATGTCAAATTTGCCGCCCTCACCGGTTTATTCTGCGGCCTTCCCTGGGCGTGGGCTGCGTTCCTTATAGCCGCCCTTACCGGGCTCGGGGCGGCGCTGCTTTTTACCGCCCGCAAAACAACAGATCATCCCCCCCGCATTCCCTTTGCCCCCTTCCTCAGCCTGGGCGCCATCGCCGCCTACGGCCTTTCCCGGTATATTTCGCATTTTTTTTAATTTTTTTTCATCCCTATTAAAGCATTTTGCCCCAATGGATCCCTAAAGGGGGGTATAACGGGGGAAAAAACATGAAGCATAAAACGATTGGTATCTTCTGCATGATCCTGTCCATGGCCCAGGCCGTATCCGGACAGCAGATGAAGAGTATGGATTTTAGAAATCAAAATATTGTGGATATATTGATGGCCCTGGCGGAAGCATCGGGAACCTCCATCATTCCCGATGAAACCGTCAGGGGAACCGCTTCTTTTCACTTTACGGATTCGGGCTTTGAGGAATCCCTTAAGCTGTTTCTCTCGTCCTATAAGTTGTATTACCGGCGGGAGGGAAATGTCTTTAGGGTATCCCGCATCGAATCGGCGTACAACGAAAAGGCCGGGCTCCTTAGGCTCCGGGCGGAGGATGTGGATGTGGAAAACCTGATTAAGGCCCTGGCCAGGGCCATCAATACCACGGTTCTCTACGATCCCCTGCCGCGCCTCGAGATTTCGGTGGACATTGACGGCCTGGCGCCGCCGGAAGCCCTGGGCATCCTTATTCAGCGGCTTCCCGGATATACCCTGGAAAGGCAGGATACCCATTACTATATCCGCCACCTTGAGGAGCCCTCCCAAAGCAGGGGGCCGGCGGGGCAGGCAATTACCCGCAGCGGCGAGGCCTATACCATAAGCCTGGAGAACGCCCGCTTTCTGGAACTGATCCCGGAACTTTTTAAAAAGGCCGGGAAAGAATATTCCCTCCTAACCAAGGCAGACAGCGTGCTGGAACACCTTTATTTTTCCAATAAGGATTTTGACAGCCTCCTTAGGATTATCCTGGAACAGGGAAACGCTGATTATGTGGTGTCTAACGGTATTTACTATATCGTCGAATTGCAGCGCCGGGATATTCTGCGGAAGCTCCGGGAAACCCAGGTGATTCCCCTGAACTATATTTCCGCGCCGGAGCTGCCTTCCCTTTTACCCGCAGAACTGGCATCGGGGAATATGATAAAGGTAGACAAGAATTCAAATGCCGTTTTATTAACCGGGACCGCGGAAGAAATAAATCCCATCCGCGCTTTTATTGAAAGAATAGACCAGCCCGCGGGCGGGTTTGGCTACCAGCGGTTTGAGCTGAAATATTTAAATGTTAAAGACGCGCTGGCCCTGGTTCCGCAAAAACTCCTCCCCTTGCCGCCGGTAACAGCCCCGGGCTCAAACGCCTTTATGGCCGCCGGTTCTCCGGAGGGGCTTTTGGCCCTGGAAGAATATATCGCCCTTATTGACCGGAAGGATGAAGGCTACCCTATTGGCCTTAAATATATAAAGACGGAGGAACTTCTAAAGATCCTGCCCCCCTCGGTGGCGAAAGAAGAGATCCAGGATTCGGGATATCCCAACCTGCTTTTCTTTTCCGGCAGCCGGGAAAAGCGGGATCTGTTTATGCGGGAGCTGGCCCTTATAGACCGGCCCCGGCCCCAGATCCGGTACGAACTTTTAGTTATCGAGTATATGAAAAACAAGGAAGTCCGGACGACGAAGAATTTTTCCGCCGCCCCCGCCGGGGAAGCTTCCGGCCTATCCTTTCTTGGGAGCCTCTCGAATATCATGAATCTGAGCTTTGACGTGGTATCCCAATTCGGCTACCAGTTTGCGGCAAACCTGAGCATCCAACTAGGGGATAATACCGCAGAGGTCTATGCGGATACCACCCTGAACGGGTTATCGGGACAGGAAATAAAATTTCAGAATACCGATACCTACCGGTACCAGGAATTTGAGGTAGACGCCGACACGGGAAACATAACCCGGACCGGCATAACCAGGGAAATAAGTTCCGGCCTCATTGTCGCCCTAAACGGATGGGTCTCCGGGGATGACATGATTACCATATCGGTCAACGCCACGGTCTCCAAACAGAACAACAATTCCTCCGGGGACACGGCCACCATTCCCTCGACTTCCGAGCGGGTGGTCAATACGCAGATCCGTACCCCTTCGGGGAAACCGATTGTTTTAAGCGGATTGATGAAGGAGGACACCAACAAAAACATCAAGAAGGTGCCCCTCCTGGGGGACATCCCCCTGCTGGGCCGCCTTTTCCGGGATCAGGCGGATACGAAAGAAAAAACGGAAATTGTTATTTATATCGTACCCTATCTTATCCGGGAAAACCCGGAAGATCAGGATATGGCCCTGAGGCTTGAAGGGTATTATCAAACTTTTATTCAGGACTATATAAGATGATCGCCATAGACCCCATGGAAAGCCTGGAAAACTACGCCCCCCTTCCCGAAGGCCCTTTCCAGTATCCGATTGAATTTATCGCGGCCCGGGGAACAATAATCCTCAAGGAAGACGACACCCGGGTTTTGGTGGGCATTACCGAAACAACGGAGGAAGAAACGAGGAACCGGATTTCCCGGTTTCATAAAAAGCCGGTAAGTTTTGTTTTGATTGACCGGGCTGAACTGTCGGCATATCTGGGAACCAAACTGGGAGAACCGGATACGGAAGAAAAAAAAGAGGCCGTCGCCGACGACCGGGTCTTATTGGACAAGCTTGCCAATGACGCCCCCATCATCAATCTGGTCAACTCGATCTGTATTGAGGGAATCCGGTCGGGCGCCTCGGACATTCATCTTGAAGCGGGAATGGAAAAGGCCCGGGTCCGCTACCGTCTCGACGGCGTCCTTAGGACGGTCCGTACCATAGAGGGCAGCCGTTTCCCGGCGATCTCATCCCGGATTAAGATCATGGCTAACCTTAATATCCTGGAACGGCGGCAGCCCCAGGACGGCAGGATCACCGTATCCCTGGGAAAGGAAGACGTGGATTTCCGGGTATCCATCGTACCCGTGGCGGGAGGGGAATCCATTGTACTGCGGATATTAGGGAAGAAAACAAATGCCGGGGCCTTGCCGGAACTGGGCTTTGGCAAGGATCAGCTTGCGGTCCTCCGGCGGCTGCTTCAAACACCCCATGGCTTGATCCTCACCACCGGGCCCACGGGGAGCGGTAAAACTACCACCCTTAATACCATGCTCAGAGAAATTGTGTCGGAGGAACTGAAAATAATTACCATCGAAGATCCGGTGGAATTTCTTGTTGAGGGCCTTAACCAGATCCAGACCAATGAACGGATCGGCCTTGGTTTTGAGACCCTCCTCCGCCGGGTCCTGCGGCAGGACCCCAACGTGATCATGATCGGCGAAATCCGGGACGCCGCTACCGCAGAGATAGCCCTCCGTTCAGCCCTAACGGGCCACCTGGTACTATCAACCCTGCATACCAACGATGCGGTCTCGGTTATCCCCCGGCTTATCAACATGGGGATCGAACCCTATCTTATCGCCTCGGTACTCCGGGGCGCGGCGGCCCAGCGGCTGGTTAGAAAGATATGTCCCCACTGTAAGGAGCCGGAAAATCCCGGGCCGGACATACTACGGCTTTTTAAGGCCGCGGGGATATCCACGGATACTTTGTTCCGGGGCCGGGGCTGCGCCGCCTGCAACAACACCGGCTTTTTGGGCAGGACCGTAATTGCCGAATTGTTTGAGGGAGATGCGGAGTTGGAAGAACGGATCATCGGGCGGGAAAATCTCAGCGCCCTTAAGGCCTATCTGCGGGGCCGGGGGATGCGAACCCTGATGCAGGAAGGATTGCGAAAGGCGGCGGAGGGGATCACCACCATTTCGGAAATTGAGCGGGAGTTAATACTCTCCGAAGGAGAACTATGATGTCCGGTTATTATGCTTCCGCCAAGACGGTGCTGGAATTTACGGAGATGATGGAACTGCTCCTTGAATCGGGCCTGTCCCTAAGGGACGCCCTGGAGATAGTCACCCTGACGGGGAAAAAGTCCGGCGCCGGGCTCCTGGGGCAGAGGCTCCTGGAGCATGTCCGCCGGGGCGCGTCTTTTGCCGGGGCCATACAGGCCCTGGAAGATGTCTTTCCCCCTATTTACCGGGGGATGATCAATGTGGGAGACGCCGCCGGTTCGGTGGAACGGATATTTCCCCGGCTCAGGGCTTACATGAAGGAGCAGAAAAAATTGCGGGACAAAACGGCGGGGGCCCTGGCCTATCCGGTTCTTGTTCTGATTGTATCGGTCCTGGGGACCGCGGCCCTGGCGTTTTTTGTAATACCAAAGATGGAAACGATCTTCTCCGGCTTTGGCGGGGACGCCCTGGAGAAGATCCGGACCAATATCCGTTCAATCAAGATCTTCCTTACCCTTCTGTTTTTTATCATCCTCCTCATCATCCTGGGTTTCATGGGCCTTAAAGGAATGGCCGGAACAAATAAGGATCTGGCCCTCCTGCTGGATCGCCGGGTCCTGCAAATACCCCTTATCGGAGACTTTATAGCGTCCTGGGAAACTCTTAATTTCACCTTCGCCATGGAGGTCCTGACCAGCGGCGGTATTTCGGTGGAGGCGGCCATCGAAGAGGCGGGGAAGCTGGTGCTTAACCGCGCCTACCGCCGTTCCCTTGCCATGGTACAGGATAAGGTTCTAAACGGAGGCAGCCTTTCGAGGGCCTTTGCCGAAGAAAAAATATTCCCCCCCTGTATGAGCCAATGGATCTCCGTGGGAGAACGGTCGGGGATGACCGAAAAAATTTTTTCCCAGATCCGTTCTTATTTTCAGGATGAAATAGACCAGAGAATATCCCGGTTTCTTTTGCTTATTGAACCCATCATGATCACGGCCGTCGGCCTGATAATCCTGGGATTAGTGGCGGGAATCATCCTTCCACTGTTTTCAATCTACGGAAGCATTTTATAGAAAGGAGTAAGAGATGAAAGGAACAACTGGAAGAAAAAAAAGAAATTGCGCTATTCGGAAAGTCCGGTTTCTGCCGAACCAAAGGTTTACCTACAACGGCTTAAAAACAACAAGAACCGTGGACTTTATGAAGAACCCCGCGTTTTTCAGGAAACCCGCAAGGGAATTTTCCGGGTTCCCAAACAAGCTCAACGATGATCCCCAGGGGGGATGGACCTTTATCGAAACCCTCATTGTTATCAGCATTGTTCTAATCCTGACCTCGTCGGTGGGATTCATGGCGGTAAAGTATCTGGACAGGGCAAAGGTGGTTACCGCCAGGAGCCAGATCGAAACTTTTAACCTTGCCCTGGAGGCGTATTTTTTTGACTGCGGCCGCTACCCTTCGGATATTCAGGGTTTATCCGCATTATGGGAAAAGCCCAGCGCCGGCCCGGCGCCGGATCTGTGGAACGGACCCTATATCAATAAACCTTTGCCCAAGGATCCCTGGGGCAATGATTATGAGTATCTTATCCCCGGTTTTTATGAGATGCCCTACGGGGTCCGTTCCTTTGGAGGGGATGGACAGGAAGGAGGCAGCGGAAATGACGCCGATATTTGCTCCTGGGGATGACCAGGGCTTTGCGCTGCTTGACGCGCTCCTCTGTCTTTTCATCGCCGGAATTATACTCCTGGCGGCTTACGGCAGCATTTCTTCGATTCTACGGATCTCCGCCGGCAGTATGGAACAGGGGGCGGCGATAATTGAAGCGCGAAACAACCGCGTTATGGGGGGAACGGATGTATACCATGAGTAAACAGGAAGAGGGATTTACCATTATAGAGGCCCTGGCGGCCATCGGGATCATCAGCGCAGCGGGAATGATTGTTTTAGGGGTCCTTTCTTCTTCTATCAAGGGAATAGACAGGGCCAGGGAGAGCCTTGGATTGGGGGCCAAGCTCCTCCTGACCGACGATCTTATCCGGCGCAAGACAGGGGCCGTAAGGCTCCCCTATTGGGAGCGGGGGTTCAATATAATTGAAGATAATTCTTCCATACAGATACCGTGGTACCGGGGAAGGGCCGGGGATTATCTGCGATTCTTCTGGGACGAAGACTCCTTGAGCATGGAGACCGGAAGCGGGGAAGAAAGGGAAACCCTGGTCCTCTTGGAAGGAACGGACCACATACGCATAGACATCCTGGCCGGCGGGGAGGGGATTCCCTACGGGCTGGATATTGCCTATACCTATGGGGGAAGAGAATACCACACCCGGACTTCCTTTTCCTCCCTGCCGGTTCAGTTGGGGCGGCCATGAAAAACAACTCCTGCGGCGGCTTCGCATCGGCCCAGTTTCTTTTTGCCCTGTTCTTTCTTTCTTCCCTTTCAATGGGGACCGCCTTCTTTTTATCCTCGGTAATAAAAACGGAGGGGAGCTTCCGCAGAACCGGCGCCGCCACCGCGGAAATTGACGCAATCCTCGAAGCCATACTGGCGGATCTCTCCGCAGACCCCAGCCCGGAAATAAACGGCCCCGATGATCCGGTCCTGAACTGGAATGGAGAAACCGGGAAGGGGTATACCATAAGCGTCCGTCCCCTTTCGGATCGTTTGAATCCTAATTTTATACGAAAGAATATTTTTGAAAAGACCAAGCTGATGGAACTTCTGAATCCGGGAACAACGCCGGATGGACTACAGCAATTCAGGGAAGACCACGGCCTGTCTTTAGTATCCCAGGACTACGAAGATTTTTTTAGCCCCGGGGTATTTCAGAAATACCTTTCCCCCTACGGATGGGCAAACATCAATCTTATAGATGAGTTCGCCCTGCGGCAGCTTGTCCGGTCCCTGACGGGATCGGAACATCTGGCGGAGGAGATACGGAACAAAGTACAGATCCTTTTAATTAACCAGGAACGGGTAAGCGGAGAAACCCTCCGCTCCTTCCTGGGAATAGACTACGGATCTTTATTTCCCTTTATAAACGCCGAGCCCCTGATGAATGTAAATCACACCGAACCATTGCTCCTAAAAGAAATTATCGCCTATCCGGATTACCGGATCACCGGGGCGGAAATAAAATACCAGGACCTGGCGGCCCGGCTTTCGAGGGAGGCCCTGGATATACATCAGGTTATGGAAATTCTCGACATTGACAGGACCCATCCCGTGCTTAATTACCTGGGGTCCATAACATGGTTCTGGGAAATTATCATTACCGGAAACAAGCTATCCTGCCGGACCGTCGTTTGCAGGCTGCCGCCGGAAGATCCGTCCCTATCGGAACCGGCGCAATTCCGAATCATTGAACAGAGGTATGAATGATGAACCGTATATCCCCCATGGAACTGTATGACAAAAGAACCGCGCTGGTATCCCCGCTGGATATCCAGGTGTTTTTTATGAATATTCCCGCATTGAAAGAAGCGGACCGGGAAGAAATCATCCGTTCCCAGCTCAGGACCCTGTATCCCGGAGATCCCGGGAACACGGTGTTCGATTATATCCTCTGCCGGGGGAAGGGGCGGGGAAAGCCCAGAGCTTCGGGCGGGAGGAGCATCGTATGGGCCGCGGAAAAAGAAACCTATGACTTATACCGGGAGACGGGAAAAGCCCTTATCCCCGGACTTTCGATCCTTTGCCTGGGCGCGGAAAAGATCCGGGCCCAGGCAAAATTAGTTATCCTCCTTACCCCGGAATGGGTGGAAGCGGCCCGTTTCGAGGATAATGAGATCAGCCGCTATGTATCAGCCTATAGAGACCAGGGGGCAGCGGAGATTCCCCCGGTCTCATCATTATACACCGAAGAGGAAAGGGATGTACTTCCGGTACTCATCATAGAGCATCCCGAGGCACATCATTCCGGGCCGGGCCGCCCCTTTAAGAATTGCCTGTCCATGGGTATCGGGGAAGTTTCCAAAGGGGTGAACATAAAGAAGCGCCGTATATTTTACCGGTCCGGTGAAGGGCAAAGGATCAATCACCGGCTTATCATTTCGGCGCTTATTATTCTGAACGGCGCATCCCTTGTTATTTCCCTCAGGCTTGTATCGTCGCGGATGGCGGAAGAAGGGGCCCGCCTGCAGAATATCCATAGGGAACAAATGGCATATAAAAAAGAAGCGGAGAAATTAAAAAAAGAAATTGCCGAAATGGAGGGCCGGCTGTCAAACAGCACGGATCAGGGGCATACCATATATGAAATAATTTCAGAAATTGACGCATGCCTTTCAAAGGCCCGGATACAAAACCTGATAATACAACAGGGAACCTTTAATCTGGAAGCGGAGGGGGAAGATTCCATAGGGGTATTCCGGGCCCTGGAGGGATCACACTATTTCAGTGACATAAGCCTTCATCAGGCGGCGCCGTCAAAAACAGGGGGCGAACAATTCAGCATCTCCGGGAAGGTAAACCATGAATAAACTAAGAAAATCGCTTGTACTCTGCCGGGTCATCCTGGGCCTTGCTTTTGCCGCGGCCCTTATCTCTGAGGCGGTAAAAATACATGCCGCCGGTACGGCCATAGAAGAATACCGCCTGGCCGGCGGGGATGAGCTGATTACCGGGGCATATCTTTCGGACCTGGAGGATCGGCTTGTGGAGCTGCGGGGAAAAGAAAGCCCCCGCATCGCCGGGGACACAAAAAACAAGGGCGCCCTGGCGGATACCATAGCCACGGTTAGGGGACTCTTAAAAAGCCGGAACCTGGAACCGGAACGTTTTAGGATAAGCGGAAAAGCGCCGGAGGAATCCGCGGAATTCATCATCCACGGGAACCCGGTTTCCTTCCTGTATTTTCTTATGGATGCATCAGAAAACAAAACGCTTTCCATAAGCTATATAAACATAAGACCCAATGCCCATAGGACGGGCATTGATATAACCATGAGGGTTAAAAATGGACCTTAAATTTATAATCTTTGAAACGGCATTGGCCATAACCGCGCCGGCCTTTCTCACGGCGGCCTGGTATTCGGCGCGGGAAATCAAGGACCCTCCGGCGGCGGTTCAGATCAATGCCGGCGGAACCATACAAGACGCCGCCCGGGGGGAGGGGGCGGCCCCAGGCCCCACCCGCAGTCCCGAACTGGTGGCCCGGGCCTTCCGTATTTCCCCGGGGCTCGAAGAGAAACCCGGCCCCATGGATTCACCTGCTATGGAAGGAGAAAAACCTGTCCTTCCCATAGAAAACAGGCTGCACTCCCTGGGGCTTATACGGGACGGGGCCGGCGTTGAACGGCTTTATATAAAAGATACGGAAACTGAGGCGATTATGGCTGTTAGAACCGATGGAACCCGCGAAGGCGGGAATTATGTAGTGTCCGCAGCCGAAGATCTGTATGTGATCGATCTGGGCGGCATCCAATACAAAGTCAGGAGGGAGTAAATATGAAGGCATTTAATTTTATCATTCTTATCATGGGGGTCCTGGTGTCCTGTGCTTCCGGGCCGGTTCCCAAGGAGAGGACCCACACCTTATACGGTATGATCTACGACGGGGATAACAGGCCGGTCAACGATGTGAAGATCCATGTGGACGGGGATTATAAAGCGGCCAGCGATGTCCATGGCCGCTTTGTCATACCGAATATGAAACCAAACAGGGAATACCATATATCGGCGGAAAAAGAACAGCATGAAAAAACAAGCATGGATATTTTTCATGCCGATCCATCATCGGTCCTCTACATCCATTTATTCTCGGCGGATCAGCTTATGGCCGGGGCGGAAGAGGCCATCAAAAAGAAAGACTGGCTCCGGGCGGAAACTTTTCTGGAACGGGCCGGGCAGGCCGGCGGCGCTTATGCGCCAATCTCTTATCTCCGGGGGGTTCTGGAGTTTTACAAAGACCGGTACGCCGAAGCACTGTCCGTCCTGCTTGACTTGGCGGAGAAAGAAAAGAACGCCCCCCATGTATACCTCTTTATCGCCGATCTCTATGAGTATTACATCAACGACAGAGAGGAGGCCCAGCGGTTTCTTGCGAAATTCCTTGAACTACGCTACGACCCGGAAGCGGAAAGCAGGCTGAAGAAGCTTGAGGGGATCTGAAACCCGGGAATGGAAAAACAAGAAACGGCCCTCCCCAGGCGGCCGGCCTCAAAGACCGGAGCCAGGGAAGGGAGCGGGAAAGGGGCCGGGCGGCTAAGCCCCCGGCCCTGCCGCCGGTGGTTAGATAACAAGCCCGGGATTGTCCGGGGGTCCGCCGTCCCCGCCGGGAGCTTTCTGCTCCTCCGGCAGGCCGAAGATTTTAATTCCCTCATCGGGGAACTGTTTCTTTACCCGGAACACCGCCCGTTCTATGCCCCGGGCCTCGTCTTCTTCGCACCAGATCACCAGGGAAAAATTTTCTTCCGGCCAGATGGCGTCCCCCATACGGGGGCCGGTGGAACCGATCCCCTGTACCCTGGGAATCTTGGTATAATATTTAGCTACCCCTTCGTTTTTAAAAGCCTCCAGGATATTCTCTTCCACCGAATGGTTCGCGATAATTTCAACACGGATCATAATTCAGCCTCCCCCCGGAGGGACGGCTCCGGAACGCCTGGGGCATACTCCGGCGCGTAGGGTGCATCCTGCGGCGCGGCCCCCTTTCTTGTCAGGCCCGCGGCAATACGTTCCCGCCGGGCTTCTGCCCGGGCGGCCCGTTCATCGGAATGTTTATTCATGATGGCATAGATAGTGGGCATGAGGAACAAAGTCATCAGGGTGCCAAAGGAGAGGCCCCCCAGGACGGTCTTGCCGATGGGCGCCACCATTTCCGATCCCTCCCCGGGGAAGAAGGCCATGGGGACCAGCCCCAGAATGGTGGTCAGGGTGGTCATTAATATGGGCCGCAGCCGGTTCCCCGCGGCTTCCACACAGGCCTGATGAAGGGGGAGTCCCCGCTTACGGAGCAGGTTGGTGTAGTCCACCAGGACGATGCCGTTATTCACGATAACCCCCATCAGAACCAGGAGCCCCACGGCGGTAAGGATATTAAAGGTAGTCCCGGTGATAAGGTATATCGCCACGATCCCAATAACCGACAGCGGGATAGTAAAGATAATGATGAAGGGGTCCCGGAAGGATTCAAAGAGGCTGGCCATGACCCCGAAAACCAGGAAGGCCGCCACGATCGTGATAAGTACAAACCGTCCCATCATCTTCATCATCTCCGCATTATCCCCGGCGTATTCGATGATCACATCATCCTCCGCGGGGATCTCCGAGGTGATGAGGGTCCGGACCTCCCCTTCCAGGACATTGATCTTGGTGCCTGGCACCGCCCCGGCGGTTACGTGGATCACCCGGCTCTGGTTTTCCCGGTTGATGGTCAGAGGGCCGGTGCCTTCTTTATAGGAGGCAAAACTCGAAAGGGGGACCCGGCCGGCCATCTGGCTGTTCACGAATATGTGGTCCAGGGCGGGCCGGGTACTCCGGTCTGCCTCGGCGAGGATCATCACCACGTCGTAATCGTGGCCCCCGCTCTTGT
The DNA here is from genome assembly GCA_031275535.1 of Treponema sp. The sequence goes on from JAISOR010000302.1 coordinate 16,673, forward strand.
ACCGGGTGGCGGTAATGCCGTCCACCGCGGCTTTGATCTCGTTCCCCACCGTAAGGGTATTAAGCCCCAGGGCATAGAGCCGGTCCCGGTCAAGCTCAATCTCGATCTGGGGAAGCCCGTCGTTAAGATCCACCCTGGGCTCGGTAGCGGAAGGGATCCGTTCCCGGATTAGGGCGGCAATCTGTTCCGCAATGGCCTTGCCCTTCACGAGATCGTCGGTCCTGATAATGATATCAATGGGATTACCGGTCCCCATACTCATCATACTGCCGCCGCTGAAATAAATGGAAACCCCGGGGAATTCGTTGAAATGGGCGCGCATCTTGGTCTTAATGTCATCGGCGCTGTCGAGCCGTTTATCAAACTCGGGAAGGTTGATCTGCAGGGAACCGGAATTAGAGCCGCCCCCCATACCCATCATCCCGCCGCCGCCGGCATTGATGATGAGCCGTTCATAACCCTGAATCTCCCGGATCGCAATACCCTCAAGCTGTTTCAGTACCGTTTCAGTTTCCTGCAGCGGGGTCCCCATAGGAAGGGTCACATTAATACTAACCGAATCCGCTTCCTGCTGGGGCATAAAAACCCATCCTATCCTGGGTATCATGAAGATGCTTCCCACAAAGAGCGCCGCCAAAATAAGAATAACCGCCGCCTTATGCTTCAGGACCTTATCAACCGCCCAACGGTAAGAATTTTCCAGGCCGCTAAAAAAGCGCCCGAATACTCCGTCGATACCCGCCAGAAAACCCCTAAGGGGTTTCTGCTTACGGGTAACCAGGGGAAAATAATGGCTGGATAATACGGGAACCAAGACAATGGCCACAAAGAGGGAAATGGCCAGGGATATGACCACCGTAAAGGCCAGACCCGCAAACAATTCCCCCGCCATTTCCAACAATCCCTGGAAGGCCACCAGGGGGGCAAACACACAGATAGTCGTTAGGGTGGACGCAACGATGGCGACGATCATCTCCTGGGTCCCCAGCATGGCGGCGGGCTGAAGCTTGGCCCCCTTTTCCCGGTACCGGTAGATGTTTTCCAGGATGACGATGGAGTTATCCACCAGCATCCCTATTCCCAATACCAGCCCCGCCATGGTCATCAGGTTCAGGGTAAGCCCCGCAAAGTACATCAGCATCATGGTAATAAAAATGGACACCGGGATACTGATACCAATGATAATGGTGGGTTTTATGGAACGCAGGAAAACAAAGAGGATCAGGATCGCCAGCACCCCCCCGGAGAGGGCGGTGGAGGTAACCTGGTTAAGGGAATTTTCTATTTGATCCGTTGTATTGAAGAGTTCGGTAATTTTGATATCCTGGGGGAGTTCCCGGGTCATCCGGACAAGCCGCTCCCGCAGATCCCGGGCGGTCTGGACGGAATTTTTGCCGCTCTGCTTCTGAACCGACATCATAACCGCCGGCTCCCCGTTTACATAGACCGTACTGGTTTCATCCCGGAAGCCTTCAAACACATTGGCAATGTCCCTAAGGAACACCGTCCTCGGAGTCTCCATCTGGCCGTCCACCAGGCCCCCGCCCTTGTAGGAAATAACCGTATTCCGGATCTGATCCAGGGAGTTATACTCCCCCATGGTGGTAAGGAGGTAGGAAAGCCCCCCTTCGGTGATGGTCCCCGCGGCGACCTGCATGTTCTGGGCCGCCAGCATCTGCTGAATCTGGGTTACCGTCAAACCATAGGCCTCAAGCCTGGACTGGGGTATCTCCACCCGGATGATCTTCTCCCGGCCCCCGCTCACCGATGCGGTGGCCACCCCCGGCGTCTGTTCTATCCGGGGAACAATGGTATCCTCCGCCATCTCCCGCAGTTCCTCCGGGGAGCGGTTCCCCGTCACCATAAGGCCCATAATGGGGATCATGGAAGGAGAAAAACGGAAAATCATCGGGGTATCGGCCCCCACGGGCAGGTAGTTCCGGATCTGTTCCAGCGCGTCCCGGACGGAGTTGGAGGCGTCCGCCAGATCCGTCCCATAGGTAAATTCCATGATCACCATAGCGCTGCCCTTGGAGGAGGTAGAGGTAAGGGATTCCAGGCTGGAAACGCTGGACAAGGCCACTTCCAGGGTCCGGGTGACGGAACGTTCCACCTCTTCCGGCCCCGCCCCGCTATAGCTGGTATATACCACCAGATAGGGGGGGTTAATCTCGGGAACGAGATCTATGGGGAGGTTCAGCATGGCGAATATTCCCAGCCCGATGAGGAGCAGGAAAACGATAAATATGGTAGTAGGCCGGGAAACAGCGGTTTTTGCAAAACTCATAATTCGGCCCCCTATTCAGCAGCGCTTAGGGGCGCTACCCGGTCCACGACATTAACCCGGACGCCGTCTTCCAGCAGAGTCTGGCCCCGGATAACAATTTCCTCATCCGGGCCCAGGCCCTGTTGGACTTCCAGCACCCCATCGATGAGGATCCCCGGAACCACGGGCCTTGCCCTGGCAACCAGAATGGCCGGGTCCTCGCTGTCCTGTTCCAGGGTAAACACCAGGGACTCCCCAAAACGCTGAACCATGGCGGTCGCGGGAATTTTGACGATATTTTCCTTTCTCTGGGTGATGATCCGCACCTTGGCGAACATCCCCGCCTTGAGCCTTGTCCCGGCATTATCTACCCGGACCCGGATTTCCATGGTCCTGGAAGCGGGGTCCACCACGGGGCTTAACTCGCTCACCCTCCCCCGGAAAACCTCTCCGGGATAGGCATCCAGGCTAATCTCACAGGGAAGGTTCAGGGCTATTTGGGAAATAAACCGCTCGGCGATGTAGAGCCGTATTTCCAGGGCATTGTTCCCGGAAATTCGGGCGATGGGGACGGCCTGGCTTATGGTCATCCCGATCTGGGCCGGCAGGGCCACGACGGTCCCCGCGATGGGGGCCTTAACCACCCCGATATTGAAGACCATTCCCGGCCGGGAGGGATCAACCTCCGCCAGGGGCTCGTCCCGGTCCACCCGGTCTCCCACGGCCACCGAAAGGGAAATAACCTTTCCCGCCACTTCGGAATAGGCGTCCACCACGGAACTGGCCACGATGTCCCCTGAAAGGGCAATATAGTCCCGAATCTGGCCCCGTACCGCGGTGGTGGTATTTACGGCAAATACCGGAACAGAGGCTTCTTCAGAAACCTGGGAACCGGCGTTATTCCTATTTTCACAGGAGGCGTACATAAAACTTATCGCGGCAAGGGCCGCAGAAAATAATGCAAAACGAATCCTTCCTTTTCTCATTTTTGACTCCCAAAAAGGGTTCCCTGGGGAACCCCAATAGCATATTCCAGGTCCAAAAGACCCATTAGATAATTGTTGGTCTCTTTTACAACTTCAAGTCTGGCTTTATGCAGCTCCAGTTCGGCGTTCTGCACCTCCAGAAGATCACTCAAGCCCGCATGATAGGCCTCTTCCGTCAGGCGGTAGGTCTTCTCCGCCAATTCAACGGTACGCCGCAGGGCTTCCACGGTGACCTGGGATTTCTCAAGCTGAGAGACCGCGTTGTAGATTGAGACTTCGGCGCTTCGGATAAGCAGCCCCAGGTTAATATTAAGAGTCCTCAGGGTATCATCCACATCCTTTATCCCCTGGGACTCGGAGGAAAAAGGAAGCAGGCTGTTGAGCCGGAATCCCAGGGTAACCCTGAACATCCCGCTCCGCTGCTTCCAATTATCTAAATTAAACCAGGGATCCTTCCAGGGGTCTCCCTGAAAAGTGGGATCCGCATTCCATCCCAAAGAGAGGTATGGGGTATAGGCCTGATGCGTAAGCATCTTCCGGCGGCTTTCCATGATGATAATGTTCTGCCGCAGTTCCTGAATCTCCGGCTTCCCCGAGGATGCCTTGGCAACCAGATCCTCTATATCCAGGGGCGCAAAAGGAGGAATTTCCGCGGGGCCCAACTCTATCTGGGTTCCCCGGGGCAGCCCCAGGGTCATAACAAAGGACACCAGCAATACCTGCATGCTGTTGCCCATCTCGTTGATGGCGGGTTTAAGATTTTCCATGGCCACCTGGGCTTGAAGCAGGGTCAGCTCCGGGGCCAGCCCGGCTTCAAAGTTGGCCCGGGCCAACTCAACCCGCCGTTCCGCGGCCCTAAGGTTTTCATTCACCAGTTCAATATTCTGCTGTAAGAGGAGTATCTGATAGTAGGACTTCCGCACATCCCGCTCTAATTGGGATTTTGCCGCTTCATAGGAAACAAGCCCCCCCTCATACTCCAGCCGCAGGTTCCGAATACCCTCGAAGAGGGCAAAGTTAATATTCAGGGACACCGAAAGGGAACCGGAAACGCTCCATTGGGGCAGATCGATGGTATAGGGTGAAACACCATAGACCATATTGTCCGGAGGAGACAGGGTCCATAAACGTACCGGCAGGAACCCGGTGGACGAGGTCGCCACATTGCTCCGCGCCAGGGTCCCCGCAATTTCCACCGTAGGGACCAGCACATTCCAGGCCGTATCGGCCTTGCGCTTCTTTGTTTCCGTCCCTATCCGGGAAGCCTGGAGGCTCAAATTGTTTCTGAGCGCCAGGGCTACCGCCTCATCGATGGTAACCCGCACCATGTCCTGCCCAAAGGCGCTTATGGCGCATACTAAGAAGAGAGGTATCGCTAAGGGCGGACGCACCGGCCGCCATCCGACACCACGTGGGAAGTGGATCATAATAAGACTCCTTTCTGATCGACCGGGGAGACGTTCCTAAACACCGAATCCCTACGGTCAATAAATGCTTTAAGCCCGTACACTACGCGGCTTTTTACGGCTTCGTGCCGTTTTTTGCAATATGGTTGACTATACTTCATTCTTTTCATAAATTACTATCCCTATAATCCTAAAGCAATAAATTTATATAACATTCGAAAGTTAAAATTTTCCCCCTCTGAAAAGACGGATTCCGGCCGCCGCCGCAAAGGGCCTTCCGGGTCCTCCGCCGGACAGGAGGGTTCCCCCCGGGGCCGCCACATAAGGGTATTCACAATAAGGAAGAGGATCCACAGAGAAATCCGTTCCGATACCGGTTCGACTCCGGGAACTGTAATATTCGAAAAAATCCGGGCTATCGGAAAGGGCGGGCCCAGCGATTCCCATCCAAACCCGCGGGTCCTGAGCCAGTCCACCGCGGCAAGAATTTCCAGCCTGAAACAGAGGTAGTTTGCAATGGCCGCTATGGCTAAATAGAACTGCTCCTCGGGAACCGCGGATTTCCCGATCCCCGCCTCCACATAGGCAAAGATCCGTTCAAATTCAGCGGCAAAAAAGCGCCGGAGCATGTCCTGCTTGTTTTTAAAATGGGCATAGAGGCTGCTCTTGGACAATCCTGAACGGCGGGCAATCATATCCATGGAGGCTTCCCAGGGTCCCAGTTCAGCAACCGTGCCGGCTACTGCCCGGAGGATCCGGTCCTCTTCCACAGGCTCAAGGGGCATGGCACAAACCCGGCTTTCCAATTCCTCATAATTGATGGCCTCCACCACCGATCTGTTAAACCCCAAACCGTGGGAAATTTTTGCCTCCACAAAAGAAACCATGTTCAGCACGGCCTCTTCCGAAGGGGCCTCCCCCTCATACCCATACCGGTGAAACCAACCCACCCAAAAGATCGCCGTGGAGATGATCATCTGTATCATGGATGGATACTGCCTTGGATCCCCCTCAAAATGTCCCAGTTTCCGCAGATCTATGCCCCGGGCGCGCATCTGCTCCCCCAGTTTTTTCACTTCCCGGTTACCGTAAATCTTAACGAGGGAAAAAACAGCGGCGTCCCAATGCCGGGCAAAATAGGCGACAATGACCCGGATCATGATGAGCAGACCCTCTTTAGGATCGGCGGCGGCTATGGCCCGATCATAATCGGCTTTTATCGAAGCCGCATAACTATCGAAAAAATAACCATACATCGCATCCAGCAGGGCCTGCTTATTCTTGAAATGACGGTACAACGCGGGCTTGGTAACCCCCAAGTCCCGGGCAATCCGGGTGAGGCTGGTAGTCTGATACAGTTCCCGGCCCCAAATTCGGAACGCCGCCCGGATAATATCCTGCTTTACCATATAACTACGCCTTAGCCCTCCTGTATGTTACCGACCGGTCGTTAACAAGAATATAACAACAATCATATAGAAAAGGCAACAGGTCAAGAGGGAATGTCAGGGCAAAAGCGTTTACTCTTTATCCGGGATACTTGAGCCTGTCCCAAAACCAATTGACTGTGCGCTAAAAGCGCACGGTTTTGGGCCAGGCTCATGGAAAAAGCGGCCGGTAGCCCACTTTTTCCCCTAAATCCAAGGAAGCTTTCCCAAAAACTGAAGTTTTGGGAAAG
>JAISOR010000237.1 GCA_031275535.1 Treponema sp.
CCTGAAAAGCACGTGATAACGTGTTGATGAAAAAGGCAGCATCTCCCCCGCGCAAGCGGGTTCTTTAGGCCCCGTAAAAGCCGCTGTTCCGAAAAAGGCCTCAGGCCGGACCCCAAGGAATTTCCTCACCGTACCGGTGTACTTTCATTTAAAGTATCCCGAATAGAGAGTAAATGCTTTGCCCCGGTTTTGGCGTTAGGCTATTGTTTACCGAAATTCGATTCTATGCTTATAATAGGCCCATGGATGCTTCCTTGTATTCCTTTGTTATTGTCGATGACGAACCTGAAATACGGGAGGGTATTCGGGATACTATCTCATGGGAAGACATGGGCTTCTCTTTTGCCGGCGCCTGTGCCAACGGCTTTGAGGCGCTGGAACTGGCGGAACGGATCCTGCCGGACGTGGTAATGACCGATATCAATATGCCCTTTATGGATGGGCTTACCTTTACGGAACGGCTGCTTACCATGTCGCCCAATACCAAGGTGCTTATTATTTCCGGGTATGATGATTTTTATTACGCCCGCAAGGCCCTGCAGCTTCAGGTTTATGATTATATCGTCAAACCCATAACCCCCGATGAATTCAGGACCCTGCTGGGCAGGCTTAGGCAAACCCTGGATGAGGAACGGATAAGCCGGCAGGACCTGGAACATATCAAGAAACAGCTTGCCGAAAGCCTTCCCCTGTTACGGGAACGTTTTCTGGTGCATATTATTGAAGGTAAATTTAACCGGAACAGCCTAAATGAGCGGTTTGCCTATTTTGGACTGCCTTTCCCTACGGAAGGGGCGGCCTATCAATGCCTGGTCCTGGATTTTGTCCATCGCCGGGAAGGAGAAGATTTTGACCTCGATCTGATCACCGCCCGGAATATTCTGGGGAAATTTTGGGCGCCCTTTATGCCGGGGATGTCCCTCCAGGACGGAGCGGATCGGCTCGTTATCCTGGTCTGGGCCGCCGACAAGGCCGCTGTCTACCGGGAGGGTTTAAAGACCGCCGAATTGCTCTGGCATAATTTACAGTCCGCGGGCTTAAAAGATCTTGCCCTGGGGGTCGGCGAGGCGGCGGAAAACCTTGAATCCCTGGGGCACTCCTATAACGCCGCGGTGGAGGCTCTTTCCTGGGCGATCCTCCGGGAAAAGAGGGGCCTTACCGTCTACCGGGAGGTGGTAGGCAAACCCGGAATCCAGGGGTCGTCGCCCTCCCCGGGCTGGGGCAGGAAGATCGTATCGGCCCTTAAGATCGGCGACAGGGATGAGGCGTGCCGGTACATCGGCGATATGGTGTACTATTTCAAAAATTCTCCCCTTACCCTTAGTGAGTATCATATAAAACTGCGGCTCGTATTAGCGGCCCTGCTGCAGGGCCTGGAGGATATGGAGATTCCCCAGGATGAGATTTTTCCCCCCTCATCGGATCCCTTTGTGGACATTAAGGGGTTTAAGAATCTTGACGAGGTTCGTACCTGGTTTATCATTTTGGCGGAGTCCATTAGTTCCTATACCAGGGCCAGGCAGGAAAATTTTGCCCTGGTCAAAGTCCGGGAAGCCCTGGATTATCTGGAAACCCATTATGATGATCCTTCCCTGTCCCTCCAGGGGCTTTGTAAAAAACTGGACATCAGCGCCAGCTATTTTAGCGCAATTCTTAAAAAGCACCACGATAAGACCTTTGTGGAGGAACTAACCGCTATCCGAATCAATAAGGCCATGGAGCTTCTGCGGACCACGGATATGATGATCTACGAAATCGCCGACAAGATCGGTTACCGGGACGCCCACTATTTTTCTCTGAGCTTCCATAAATATACGGGACTTACAACCACCGAATACCGGGATCGGATGAATCATGCCCAACCATAAAGGGCCGCCGGTCCGGGGCCGGCGTTTTTACAGCATTCAGGTTAGCCTTGCCATCGCCTTTACCCTTTTATCAGTTTCCCTTATTGTGGGAGCCATCCTTATCGCCTTTGGGGTAACCGAGGAGACCGCCCGGATCGCTTCCCGGCGGTACACACAACTGCTTGTCCATCAGATAGCGAATAACATCGATTTTTATATTGACTATATGGATTCGGTCGCCGCCTTCGTTCAGGCCGATATCAGTGTGCAGGAATACCTGGGTTCTGAATCCAAAACAGAACAGGACGCGGCGGCGGAAGCTGCCCGGTCGGTACTTACGGTGATGGCCACCACCAGGAACGATATTTCCCTGATCGGCATATTTAACTACCGGGGTGAATTTATAACCCAGAACCGGGAGGATATTCTTAATCCCTTTACGGAGCCCTCTAAGCAGTCCTGGTATCTGGCCGCCCAAAACGCCCGGGGCGCTTCGGCGGTCTCTTCCTCCCATGTCCAAAATCTTATCAAGGACCGGTACCCTTGGGTCATATCCCTTTCCCGGGAAATAAGGGACGGAAAAACCGGCCGGAGCAAGGGGATCCTGCTGGTAGATCTTAATTACCGCATCATTGACCGGATCTGCAGTTCCATTCAGTTGGGGAAACGGGGCTATATTTTTATCGTGGATCAGCGGGGGGATATTGTGTATCACCCCCAGCAGCAGTTATTATACGGCGGCCTAAAGACCGAAAACATAGACCGGGTTATCGGTGAAACCGCGGATTATTTTTCCGGGGATGATGAGGATAGGGATAAATTCTACAGCGTCGAGACCATGCAATCCACGCGCTGGAAGGTAGTGGGGGTGAACTACCGCAGCGAATTTATAGAAAACCGGGATTCTATCCGGCAGAGGTATTTTTCCTGGGGCCTCTTGTTCCTGATCGTTTCCATGACAATTTCCATCCTCCTTTCCCAGCGCATATCAAAGCCCATTAAGGAACTCCGCCGGTCCATGCGGGCGGTGGAACAGGGCAATTTCGACATCCTGGTGGATATCCATTCCTCCAACGAAATAGGGGAACTGGGCAAGGATTTTAATATCATGGTGGGGGAAATAGAGGAACTCCTGCGCCGGGTTACCCAGGAACAGGAACAAAAACGCAAGAGCGAACTCAAGGCCCTGCAGATGCAGATCAACCCCCATTTTCTCTACAACACCCTGGATTCGGTGATATGGATGGCCGAGGGAGGAAAACAGCAGGAGGTTATCGCCATGACCTCTGCCCTGGCCCGGCTCTTCCGGCTCTCTATCAGCAAGGGGAGGGAGATCATCGACGTGGCTTCGGAAATTGAACACATAAAAAACTATCTTACCATCCAGAAAATCCGGTATAAGGATCGTCTGGATTACCGCATCGAGGTAGACGAGGATATTAAACAATACAGCATCGTTAAGATCATCCTCCAACCCCTGGTGGAGAACGCTATCTACCACGGGATAAAGAACAATTCCACCACGGGGACGGTGCGTATCCTGGGTTATCGTACCGAAAAGGGACTGGACCTGGTGGTCCGGGACGATGGGGCCGGGATGGACCGGGAGAGCCTTGAAAGGCTTAGAAAGAAACTCTACGCCCCGCCGAACCAGCGGTTCGAGCTTGCCGGAGACGAACCGGGGTCCGCTTCCTGGCCCGGCAGCGGGGTCGGGGTCCGCAATGTGGACGAGCGGATAAAACTCTACTTCGGTCCCGATTATGGACTGGAATTTGAAAGCCGGGAAGATGAGGGTACCACGGTGTATATCCATCTTCCGGCCTTAAGAAAGGATGCGGAATGATACGTTTTTTTAGCCGGCGCATACGGCATCTCCGGGCCCTTTTTGTCCCCATCATTATCCTCCTTATAGGAAGCCTGATGATCCTCTTTTTTACCCGGACCCCTTCCCGGAGGGAGATTAAAATAACCGCGGTCATCAAGGCCATCGCCAATGATTCGGAATTCTGGGAGGTCGTAAAGACCGGCCTTAGGGCCGGGGCAACGGAATTCGGCGTGGAGCTGGATATACAGGGACCCTGGGCGGAAAGCGACATCGAAGGCCAGATCCGCATCATCGAGGATATCCTTAGCAAGGACCCCCCGGCGGCGCTTATCCTGGCGGCCACCGACTATATACGGCTGATACCGGTAGTTGAAGAAGCCGCCGCCCTGGGGATTAAGGTTATAACCATGGATTCCGGGGTGGACAGTCCCCTGCCCCGTACTTTTGTGGCGACAAATAATATCGAGGGCGGAGAAAAAGCCGCCGCGGAGATGTGCAGGATCCTGGAACCGGGGAACAAGCTGGCCATTATCAGCCATGTCCGGGGCGCTACGACCGCCATAGAACGGGAGGAAGGGACCAGGGGGGTCCTGGATCGGGATGGCCGGTATCCCGTCATCGGCACCTGGTTCACCGATAATTTTGAGGAAAATGCCTATACCATCGCCCTGGAGCTTCTCAGGGAACATCCCGATCTGGGAGGTTTCCTGGCGATGAACGAGGTCTCCACCCTTGGCATCGCCAGGGCCCTGCAGGATACCGGGGCCGCGGGGAAGGTCCGGCTGGTGGGCTTCGACAGTTCCCTGCGGGAAATTCAGTTTATTGAACAGGGCGTTATTGCGGCCACGGTGATCCAGAAGCCCTTTAATATGGGATACCTGGCGGTACAGGCCGCCCGGGACGCGGCGGAAAACCGCCCCTTGCCTGCTTTTATTTATACCGGCTCGGTCCTTATTACCGCGGATAACCTCTACGAACCGGAAAACCAGAAGCTGCTCTTTCCCTTTGTGGAGTGAGTCTTTTGGCACAGGACCTTTTAACATGAAAAAGGAGGAAGAGAAGAATTTTTTTACCATACTTCATAAAAAATTGACTATACTCATTATAAGGAAGGGGAATACGATAAAAACATCCGGGAATCGTAAGATAATCCCATACAAAACATTGGAGGAGAAGATTTTATGAAAAAACTGGCATTAGTTTTAGTCGTATTGTTCGCCGCGTCGACCCTGGTATTTGCCGCCGGAGGCGGGCAGCAGGGCGGCGGGGCTCAGAGCGGCAAAGTTCAGATTGCCCTGCTTATGCGGAACATGGATGAACAATTCCTTAAGGATTATTCCGAAAGCGTCCGAAAACTGGCCGCGGAAAAAGGGGTGGACCTTAATGTGCAGGACGCCCGGAGTGACGGCGCCACCCAGCTTACCCAGCTCCAGACGCTGCTCAACCAGGGATACAAGTACTTCGTCATTATCCCCTGTGTTTCGGAACTTTCCGAACAGATGAATCAGCTGATCGCCGAGAAGGGCGGGGCGGCGGCCTATTCCAACATTCAGCCCACCGTAGAGGCCCTTAAGGTAGGAAAGAATTTCTTCTTTGCCTCTTCCCCGGAATTTGTAGGCGGACGCTACCAGGGCCAGCTTATTGCCGATTATTTCGACAAGAATCCCGATAAAGCTCCCGGGAAAGCCCTGAATATGCTCCTTATTCTGGGACAGCTTGGCCATCCTGCCCAAGTCAACCGGGAAGCGGGCCTTCTGGCGGAACTCAAGACCCGGGGGTATACGGTTAATATCGTAGCCCGGGACACGGCGAACTGGACCCCGGATCAGGCGCAGCAAAAAATGGATGCCTGGATCGGCGCGTACCGGGGCAGATTCAACGTAGTGGCCGCCCAGAACGATGGTATGGCCCTGGGGGCGGTGGAATCCCTTATCCAGAATGGCTTTACCAAGGGCGATGCCAATGACGGTACCATTCTTACCGTTCCGGTCCTGGGGATCGACGCCACCGGCGAGGCATTAAATTCCATGAAGGAAAACAAACTCTACGCCACGGTATTGCAGGACGCGGTGGGGCAGTCTTCAACGGCCTTTGATGTGATCTACCAGGTTGCTACCGGCGCCTACAAGGCCGGTAACGCCGCGGGCGGAACCCCGGTGGCTGCCTCGGTCATCGATGAGGCCCCGGCCAATGATACGGCCGTTATCGGGCAGTGCTACCTTGTGCCCTTTGTTCCGGTGGACAAGAATTCGGATTATTATAAGGCCAATGCAAGATAGGCGCTTTAGCTGAACTATCAGGGAACCCCTGAAGATCCCGGTCTTTAGAGGTTCCCCTATCACAAATTTTAAGCGGGGCGTTTTCAAGATTGAAATTGAAAGCGCCGCCATTTTTTTATTGGAGCTTATCCATGGAAGACCATGTTCTTGAAATGCTTGAGGTATCCAAGCAGTTTCCCGGGGTGCTGGCCCTGAACCACGTTGATTTTCGGCTTAAACCGGGAACGGTCCATGCCCTGATGGGGGAAAACGGCGCAGGCAAATCAACCCTGATGAAGTGTTTGTTCGGCATCTATAAAATGGACGAGGGAAAAATTATCCTTAAAGGCAAGGAGTGTCATTTTAACAGCGCCGCCGACGCCATGGACGCGGGAGTATCCATGATCCACCAGGAACTTTCCAATATCCCCGAACGTTCGGTATCCCAGAATATCTGGCTGGGACGGGAACCCTTAAACAGGATCCATCTGATCGATCATAGAAAGATGGTCCATGATACCAAAACCCTGTTGCAGGGACTCAACTTCGACTTTGATCCCAACGCAAGGATGAGCAGCCTTTCCATCAGCCATCAGCAGGGCTGTGAAATAGCCAGGGCGGTTTCCTATAAGGCCTCCATTGTGGTGATGGATGAACCGACCAGCTCTTTGACCGAAAATGAAGTCGAACACCTCTTCGATATTATCAGGCAGCTTCGTTCCGAGGGGGTGGCGATTGTATATATATCCCACAAAATGGAAGAGATCTTCCGGATTGCCGATTCCGTTACGGTCATGCGGGACGGCAGGGTAATCGGCACCTACCCGGTGGAGGAATTAAACGGCGATAAACTGATCTCCCTTATGGTGGGCCGGGACATTACCCACCGCTTTCCTCCGGTGGAATCCAAAATTGGAGAGGTCTGTCTGGAAGTAAAGAATCTGAACTCCGCAAATCCCCGGTCCTTTAAGGATATTAGCTTTGAACTGCGGAAGGGGGAGATCCTGGGGATAGGGGGCCTGGTGGGCGCCCAGCGGACCGAATTGGTAGAATCCATCTTCGGCATCCGGGAAGTGGCCGGCGGAGAGGTTCGGGTAAACGGCAAGTCCATCCGAAAGATCAGACCCCAGGATGCGATACAATCCGGCATAGCCCTGGTTACCGAAGACCGGCGCCAATCCGGCATCTTCCCCCTGCTGGATGTTACGGTTAATACCACCGTTGCCTCCCTGGGGAATTATAAAAACAGGGTTGGGTTCCTGGATCACAAAAAGCTTGTTTCCATTGCGACCAAACACAACACGCAGTTAAAGACCAAGACCCCCTCCATGACCACCCTGGTACAGAATCTCTCCGGGGGAAACCAGCAGAAGGTAATCTTAAGCCGTTGGCTTATGACCCTGCCGGATATTCTGATCATGGATGAACCCACCAGAGGTATTGATGTGGGGGCAAAATACGAAATCTATACCATCATGGCGGAACTGGTAAAACAGGGAAAGGCCATTATCATGGTATCCAGCGAGATGCCGGAACTGATTGGTATGAGCCACCGGATACTGGTACTCTGCGCCGGGCGTCTTACCGGCGTACTTGGAAAAGAAGAGGTTAGCCAGGAAGCGATCATGCGTTTCGCGACCCAATTCGAATAAGAGGAAAAAGAAATGAAGAATTTCAGACATTATGTAAGCAGGTATACTACCCTCTTTACGTTTGTTTTTTTGGTGTTTATTTTGGCGATTCTTACCCAGGGCCGGGCCCTTTCGTGGGATTCGATTAAAACCCTGATTATCGCCGAATCGGTCAGGGCCTTTGCGTCCCTGGGAGTGGGGATGATCATCATCACCAAAGGAATAGACCTTTCCATCGGTTATGTGGTATGCCTTACCGCTTCGGTGGCCGCTTCCTTTGCCCAGGTTCCCACCTATGAGTCGGCCCTGTACTACGGCCATTCCTTTCCCCTCTTTGTTCCCATTGTGGCGGGCATCCTTTCGGGAGGACTCTTCGGGCTTTTTAACGGGGTTCTGGTAGCCTATGGCAGGCTGCCCCCCTTTATCGCCACCCTGGGGACCATGTCCATTGCCCGGGGCATTCAGCTGATCTACACCCGGGCCGCCATCGTTGGTTCCCTGACCGCCGAATTTAAAACCCTGGCCCAAAGTTCCATTGGGCCCTCGTTTTTCCAGATTCCCTACCTGGGGATCTATGTGTTGATCATCACCGTGGTAATCTGGGTCTTGCTCAAACATACCAGGCAGGGAACCAACTTCTATGCCATTGGGGGGAACGCCCAGGCGGCCCGGGTCTCGGGGATCAACGTGGAGCGGGATCTGATGTGCGTGTACTTCTACGCGGGTCTCCTCTACGGCGCCGCCGGGGTACTGCAGGCCGGCCGGCTTGGCCTGGCCAATGCCCTTACCGCCAATGGCATGGAATTGGACGCCATCGCCGCGGTTACCGTGGGGGGCGTCTCCCAGAGCGGGGGCGTTGGTACGGTAGGGGGAATGATCATCGGGGTCTTTACCATGGGGCTTATCAATTATGGGATGAGTTTCCTATCAATAGATTCTTACTATCAGCTATTGGTTAAGGGCGGAATAATCATTGTGGCGGTTTTCTTCGACATGAAGAAATACGCAAGAAGGGCATAGTCATACTATTTGGAGAAAATTATGGAAGGAACCATGAAGGGCGTCTATCTTCCCGGCAACAGTACGGTCGTCTTTAAGGATGTCCCCATCCCCCAGCCGGGCCACGGTCAGGTACTGGTAAAGATGAAGGCCTGTACTATCTGCGGCAGCGATATCCGGGCCATTTACCGGGAACATACGGGTAAAGGCGCCGAGGGGTATCAGAATGTCATCGCCGGGCATGAGCCCTGCGGGCAGGTGGTGGAAGAGGGGCAGGGGATCAGGCGGTTTAAGCGGGGCGCCCGGGTCATCGTGTACCATATTTCGGGCTGCGGAGTCTGCCATGACTGCCGTATGGGTTACATGATCTCCTGTTCATCCCCCCTCCGGGCGGCCTATGGCTGGCAGCGGGACGGCGGCATGGCCGGGTACATCCTCTGCGATGAAAAGGACCTGGTGGAACTCCCCGATGAGTTAAGTTATGCCGACGGCGCCCAGGTAGCCTGCGGTTTTGGCACCGTGTACGAAGCCATCCACAAGGTCGGGGTCAGCGGGGCCGATTCGGTCCTGGTGGTGGGCCTTGGCCCCGTAGGGCTCGCTACCCTTATGCTCTGCCGCGCCATGGGCGCCCGGAACCTGTACGGCATTGAGTCCAACCCCTACCGGGTGGATCTGGCAAAGAAGCTCAACCTGGCGGACAAGATCCTTAGCCCCTCGGATTCCAACGTGGACGAGATAAAGGACCTTACCGGCGGCAGGGGCGTTGAGCGGGCCTTTGACGCCTCCGCCAGCGATAAGGGCCGGGCCACCGCCATCCGGGCCGCCCGGCAGTGGGGCAAGATCGCCTTTGTGGGCGAGGGGGGCACGGTCAACTTTAACCCCAGCCCGGACATTATCCATCCTCAAAAGAGCATCTACGGCAGTTGGGTAACCAGCATCTGGCTTATGGAAGACCTGGTGGAAGAACTGGTCCGCTGGAAGCTCCACCCCGACCTATTGGTAACTCACCGCTTCCCCCTGGAAAAGGCGGACGAGGCCTACGCCCTCATGGACAAGGGGCAGTGCGGCAAGGTTGCGGTCTGCGCCGATGAGGAACTGAAATAGCGGGTATGGGATAGGGTATGACAAATTCTATTGATCCTAAACAGGTCCCCCAATTTGCGCTATCCTCGGGGGACAAGATCCCCTGTATTGGGATGGGGACCTTCGGGTCCGACCGGTTCAGCCCCGAAGAAGTTTCCGCGGCGGTGGCCGGGGCGATCCGCGGGGGCTATCGTCTGTTCGACTGCGCCTCGGTTTATGGCAACGAGGACCGAATCGGCCCGGTGTTTGAGGAGGCCCTTGGATCCGGGGCGCTTAAGCGGGAAGAGCTCTTTATCATCTCCAAGGTCTGGAACGATATGCACGGCAAGGGGGAGGTGCTTCTTTCCCTGGCAAAGACCCTGCGGGATCTGCGGCTGGATTATGTGGATGCCTACCTGGTACACTGGCCCTTCCCCAATTATCATGCCCCGGGCTGTGACGGCGATGCCCGCAATCCCGATTCGGTACCTTTTAGGGCCGACACGTTTATGGCAACCTGGGCGCAGATGGAAAGCCTGGCGGATAAGGGTCTGGCCCGGAATATCGGCATGTCCAACATGACCATCCCCAAACTGGAGGCGGTCCTCCCCCGGTGCCGCATTAAACCGGCGGTGATCGAGATGGAACTGCACCCCTGTTTCCAGCAGCCCGAACTCTTTGACTACTGCGTCCGGCGGGGCATACAAGTCATCGGGTACTGTCCCGTGGGTTCCCCGAACCGGCCCGAACGGGATAAGACGCCGGAGGACCTGGCCGACACCGAACAGCCGGAGGTGGCGGCGATTGCCCGGGCCCACGGGATTCACCCGGCCCTGGTTTGCATTAAGTGGGCGGTTCAGCGGGGCCAAATCCCCATCCCCTTTTCTGTGCATGAGAAAAACTACCTTAGCAACCTCAGGGCCGTAACGGAGGACCCCCTTACATCCGCCGAAATGGCCAGCCTGGCAAGGGTGGATAAAAACTGCCGCCTTATTAAGGGCCAGGTATTCCTGTGGGAAGGGGCCCGAAGCTGGGAAGACCTCTGGGATCCGGACGGAAAGATCACCGGTTCTGCATAAAGCCGGTTTCCCCCAGGGGCCCCCGCCTTCTGATTAATTCCGCCAGCCGGTTAAATTGGGACGGCCTTTCCAGGCAGGGGACGAGGCCGGCGCTAATGGCCTCATAACCGGCCAGATACGTATCGGCGAGGAAAACAATGGGAACCATCCGGTCTTCGTCCGGCACCTGGTATTGATCAAAGAAGGCGGCGATCCGTTCGGAATTGTTCCCCGAGCGGGTATTCATCCTGATGATGTCCAGGGGGAGGGCCCTATCCCCTACCGTGATTTCTTCCGGCAAACTATTAATGAGGGGCGTAACCTTACCACATTCGCCGCAGGTGGTACGATAAAAATAGACCAGGCTCAAATGGTCCGGCTGTATGCTATAATCGTCAAAAAGCTGGTCCCCGGTCTTTTTTTCCGCGGGATTATAGACCCGCTTATATACAAAGAGGTCTTCTCCGGCGGTCAAAAAAGCTTCCCGGAGGTTTTTCGCAATGCCCTCGTTTCCCGAAAATACCCGTCCCCCGGCGATAAGCAGGGGCAGTTCCGGAGCGCTCCGGTCAAGACCAAGGGAATCGAGCATCCCCTGGTATAAGCCCTGGTTCCCCTGGAGAAAGACGTTGATCCGGTGAATGGCATAGGGATACCGGTCCCGCACGCCCTCCAGTTCGGCCGCCGCTATCGCATCGAATTCCGCCGCCCCATCGCAGGATTGGCAAAGCTCCTCATAAAAATAATACAGCTCTACCCGCTCCGGCAGATCCGCCTCCCGGAGCAGGGCCGGTTCGGGAACCCCTCCGGTTTCACGGTTGCAGCCTGTTCCAAAGGTGAAAACTAAAAGGGCCGGTATTATTTTCCAAACAATCGAAGCTTGCATGATTTTTTCCTCTATAACTTATAACTATTCTTGATAAAAATATATTGAAATATTTCGTGGGTTATAACAATAATAAATTATACAAGGAGAATGCAAAATGAACAACGGAAAAACGAAGAGGATAATAAAAGGCTTGTTCCTTTTATTGAGTATCAGCATGTTATTGGCGGCCTGCGACAGGAAAAAAACCGGATCTGCCGGCGATACCGGGGACCTCTACACCCCGGTGGGGGAATATCCCATCGTAAAAGAACCCCTGGAGATGAGCCTTTTTGCCATGAGCGCCCCCAATGTTATTGATCTGCAAACCAACGATTTTACCCGCTATTTGGAGGAAAAGACAAATATCAAGTGGAATTTCATCACCGCACCGAACGACTCTGCGATAGAAAAAATAAATTTACTCCTTATGAGTAATGAATATCCCGATGCTTTTCTGTTCAGAACTCCCGATGTGGCCCAATACGGTATGAAGGAGCATATCCTTATCCCCCTGGAGGATCTGATCCCCCAGTATATGCCCAACTATTGGAAATTTATGCAGGAGAATCCCGAGCTTTGGGCCCAACAGCGCCAGGCGGACGGCCATATCTATGGGATTGCCTCTTTTAACGAATGTTACCACTGTAACTTTTACAATAAGATGTGGGTAAACATGGACTGGATCGAAAAGATCGGCCTGGGGGTCCCCACTACCACCGAGGAATTCAAGGCGGTGTGTAAACGGTTCCTGGAGATTAACCCCAAGGGGATCGCGGTTACGGGGTCCACCACGGGCTGGGGGGAACAGTTCATCAATTTCCTTACCGGTTCCTTTATCACCAACCCCGGTGCCCGTACCGCGGGGGATAAGCTGGCGGTGTCCCCCTCGGGCGAGGTGGTAACCGTTGCCAACCAGAGCCAATACCGGGAAGCCCTGCGGTTTATGCGCGAGCTGTATCAGATGGGGGCCATTTATGACGGCGGCTTTACCCAGAACCCGGACCAGTTCCGCAGCCTGGTCAACCAGCCCGGCGCGCCGGTACTCTTTTTAGCCTCCGGGGCTATTGTCAACAGTGTGGATGCTGATGTGAACCCCTCGTTGTATAGAGCCTACCGGGCTATGGCCCCCCTAAAAGGCCCCGATG
The DNA here is from genome assembly GCA_031275535.1 of Treponema sp. The sequence continues at coordinate 12,691 of JAISOR010000237.1, forward strand.
GAACCCAGATCAACACCTACTTCAAGTACGATAACCTCCAGGAAAACAAGCTGGTTATCACCGACCGGTGTAAGTACCCGGAGGCGGTACTCCGCTGGGCGGACCATTTCTATACCCTGGAAGGGTACCTCCAGTACCAGTACGGGCCCAACCTGGACGGTAAGGACTTTATCCTCTATCCTCCGGGAGAGGTGGGCTTAAACGGCAAACCGGCTTTGTTCAAGGTCCTGAACCAGTACACCGCGGAACCCCAGAACCATGACTGGCAGGACATCGGCCTGATCTACGCCACCGCGGATATCCGCCTGGGGGAATCCACGGATCCCAGCATCGACATTACCTCCGCGGCGGGGCTGGAGAAGCTCCTGGTGATCGAGACCGAGACGGTCTGCGAGCCCTATGCCCAAAAGCCGGGCCAATTTGACGTACTGCCGAACCGGCTCAAGTTGACATCCGAGGAGTCCGACGCCGTGCAGACCATCGCAGTGGAACTGGCAAAATACATCGACGAAAACACCGTGGCCTTTATCAATGGCCGGAGAAACCTGAACACCGAATGGGACGCCTATGTAAGCGGTTTTGACCGGCTCGGCCTGCCCCAATACCTCAAGGTCATGCAGGGCGCCTGGGATCGTCAGCAGGGCAAATAGCCATGGAGAGTAAGCCTATCCGGAATTCGGACCGTTCTTATGCGGGGGCCTGGCAGTTTTGGCTCATCATCGCCCTGCCCCTGGCGTATATTATCATCTTTTGTTATGTCCCTATGGGGGGGATCTTGATGGCCTTTAAGGACTATAGTCCCCGCCGAGGTATTCTGCAGAGTCCCTGGGTAGGCTTAAAGTGGTTTAAACAGTTTTTAACCACCCCTTCGGGTTTGACGGTTATTGCGAACACCCTGCGCCTGGGCTTTTACAGCCTTATCGCGGGGTTTCCCATCCCGATCCTCCTGGCGGTGGCGCTGAACGAGATCCGTTCCCTGCGCTTTAAAAAGGCGGTTCAGATGTTCACCTATGCGCCCTACTTTATCTCCGTGGTGGTTATGGTGGGGATGCTGATGCAGCTTACGGATCTGCGGATCGGCATCTTCAACCGGCTCATCACCATCCTGGGGGGGCAGCCGGTTAATTTTTTCGGCGAGGCCCGGATTTTTCCCCATCTTTATGTGTGGAGCGGTATTTGGCAGACCATGGGGTATTCTTCCATCATTTATATTGCCGCCCTGGCGGGGGTCAGCAGGGAAACCCAGGAGGCCGCGGTGGTGGACGGCGCGTCCCGGATACAGCGGATCTGGCATGTGGATCTGCCGTCGATCCGCCCCACCATTGTTATTCTCTTGATCTTCAACTGCGGCTCCATCATGAGTATTGGTTTTGAAAAGGCCTACCTGATGCAGAACCCCATTAATATGGCCACCGCGGAGGTAATATCCACCTTTGTATACAAGGTGGGCTTGCAAAACGGCAATTATAGTTTTTCTACCGCGGTGGGGCTTTTTAATTCCATCGTCGGTTTTATTTTGATGGTAACGGTTAATCAAATCGCAAAAAAATTGACCGATACCAGTGTATGGTAGGAGGCCCCGATGACTAACAGTACAAGGACTTCCTTTATTCGGGATAGCCTGGGGGACAGGCTCTTTGTTGGGGTGCTATACCTCATTTTGTGGGTGGTTTTGTTAATCATCCTCCTCCCCCTGGTGTATATCGTGGCCGCTTCTTTTTCCGATCCCCAGGCGGTTATCGCGGGAGACGTGTGGTTCTGGCCGGTCCGGCCCACCATGCGGGGATATGAGGCGGTCTTTAAAAACCCCAAACTAATGACCGGTTTTTACAATTCCTTTTTTTATATGATTGTAGGAACCGTGGTGAACCTTGTCATGACCCTGCTCTGCGCCTACCCCCTGACCCGTAAACAGTTCAGGGCCCGGAACATCGTGTCCGCCTTGCTGGTGTTCACCATGTATTTTTCCGGCGGTATGGTACCTATCTATATGGTGGTCAAAAAGCTGGGGCTCATCGACACCCGGATGGCCATGATCATCCCCGTTGCCTTAAGTGTGTGGAATGTGATCCTCTGCCGGACCTATATTGCCTCGGCCATCCCCGAGGCCCTCTACGAGTCCGCATCCCTGGACGGTTGTTCGCCCCTGCGGTTTCTGATCTTTATCGTGGCTCCCCTGAGTACCCCCATCCTGGCCGTACTGGCCTTATACTACGGGGTGACCCACTGGAACACCTACTTCAACGCCCTGATATACCTTAACCGGACGGAATTGGCGCCCCTGCAGATTGTTCTGCGGGAGATCCTGGTATTGAGTAAGATCGATCCCGCCATGATTGCCGATGCCCGGGAACTGGCGGCGAAACAGGGCCTAACGGATCTGCTCAAATATTCGGTCATCGTAGTTGGTTCGGTTCCGGTTATGTTGATCTATCCCTTTGTGCAGAAATATTTTGTAAAGGGCGTTATGATTGGCGCCGTAAAAGGTTGATGTATGGAAAGCAAGAACATCGTAGAACGGAGGGAGCGCACCCGGTGGTTTACCGAAGCGCGGTTTGGCATGTTTATCCACTGGGGCTTATACGCCATCCCCGCCCGGGGAGAGTGGGTCCGCAGCACCGAGCGGATGAGCCATGAAGACTACCTGGCTTATTTTGATGAATTTGACGCCGCCGCTTACCGGCCCCGGGAATGGGCGCGGCTTGCGAAAAAGGCGGGGATGAAGTACGCGGTCTTGACCGCCAAGCATCACGACGGGTTTTGCCTTTGGGACACCAAGCTGACGGATTTCAAGGCCCCCAACACCCCTGCGGGCCGGGATCTGGTCCGGGAGTATCTGGACGCCTTTAGGGAGGAGGGGATCCGGGTGGGGCTCTATTTTTCCATCATCGACTGGCGGCATCCCGACTTTCCCCACTACCAGGATCGCCAGCATCCCCTTAGGGACAACCCGGCTTACGGCAACGAAAACCGGGATTTTAACCGTTACCTTGAATTTATGCACGGCCAGATCCGGGAACTCCTTACCGAATACGGCAAGCTGGATATTATGTGGTTTGATTTTTCCTACGGCGATATGGCGGGGGAAAAATGGCGGGCCTCGGATCTGATGAAGATGGTCCGGTCCCTCCAGCCCCACCTTATTGTGGATAACCGCCTGGAGGGTTCCGGGGAAAACTCCGGGACCATTCTAACGGCGAATCCCAGCGACTATGCCGGGGATTTTGCCTGCCCGGAACAGATGATCCCCCCCCAGGGGATCCGCAACGAACTGGGGGACCCCGTTCCCTGGGAAGCCTGTATTACCCTGAACAACCATTGGGGTTACTGTGTCGCGGACCATCACTGGAAACCGGCGGATATGGTAATCCGGATGCTGGTAGAATGTGTTTCAAAAAACGGCAACCTGCTCCTCAATGTGGGGCCCGACCCTAAGGGCCGGATTCCCCGGGCCTCGGCGGAGATCCTGGAGGCCGTGGGCCGCTGGATGGAAGACAACAGCGCCAGTATCTACGGCTGCGGCATGGCCGATCTTGCCAAGCCCGAATGGGGCCGCTTTACCCGGCGGGGAAAGGTCCTCTATGCCCACCTCTACGAAGCCCAGGCTGGGGGGCTCTGTCTGCCCCATCTGGCGGGAAAAATCCAAAAGATGCGGCTCCTGGCCGACGGCACGGAGATCCTGCCCGCCAATTATTGGAACCTGGCGGAATACGGGGAACACGCCTTCTTTTTCCTCAACCCCCAGAGCTTCGACAACTATCCCCTGCCGGACCCGGCGGATACCGTGGTGGAGATAACCCTGATGGACCGGCAATAATAGTGGAGCCCTTGCAAGGGGCCCATAGCTGTACTATATTAAAAAAGCAAATATCCTAATACGATATTATTGGAGGAGGTCTTTAATGAAAAGATTGTTTTTAGTTGCCCTATTACTGGCAACCGGTTTTGTCATGGTGTTTGCCGCAGGCCAAAAGGCCGGGAGCGGGACAGATTCCGCCGAGACGGTTACCCTGTCGGTCTATATGCAGCTTGAGTTGGCGAATCCTCAATATGAATATTGGCCCGTAACCCTGGATGAGTTTGCCAAGAAGTACCCCAACATCAAGCTGGAATTTGAATATGTATCCGGGGAGCAGTTCCACGATAAGTTTCAGGCTATGGCCGCGGCCGGGGATATTCCGGATCTGTTCACCTGTTACGCCGGCGCCCGGTCAAGCTATATCCTCGACCGGGGCGCGGCAAAGGATCTGCGGCCCTATCTGACCGATGCTTTTAAGGCCAATTTCAACTCCGCCATCTGGGCGCCCCAGGGCCCCAATGGGGAAATATACATCATTTCCCCCAACATGGCGGTCTGTACCGCGGTGTATGTCAACACCAAACTCCAGCGGGAGTTAGGGCTGACCACTCCCCGGACCCTGGACGAAATGATAGCCCAGGTCCCGGCCATCCGCGCCGCGGGTTATACCCCCCTTATGTTCGGGAACAAGGGCCAATGGCAGGCCCAGTCCTTCCTGCTCTCCATGCTGACGGACCGCATGGGAGGGACCGCATGGTTTGACCGGGCCCGGGTAGGGACCGCCAAGTTCTCCGACAAGCCCTTTGTGGACGCCCTTGCGGTGATCAAACGCATGGTGGACACCCAGCTTTTCCCCGCCGGGGTGAACCAGCTTGAGGGGCCCGAAGCATGGGGCGCCTTTGTCCAGGGCCAGGCGGTCTACCTCCTGGATGCGGGCTGGCGGATCTCCGCGCTCAAGGGCGCGGCTACCCCGGAAGATTTTGCCCAATACGAGGTGATAGCCTTTCCTGCGGTTTCCGGCGAGACCGTCCATGGGTCCAGCGCCGCCACCCTGGGGGAAGCCCTGGCCATGAGCGCCAATCTCTCCGGGGCAAAAGCCGATGCGGCCTGGAAGTTCCTGAGCTTTATCTACGGCCAGGAAGGGTCGGATATTCTGATGCGGTACGGAACCGTTCCCACCTACAAGCTGGACTACAGCAAATATGACCTCGATAAACTCAACCAGCAGTACATCGACCTGATCAACTCCCAGTCCATGGGTTATGTGATCGACGCGGTCATGGACGGCGAGGGGGTGAACAACCTGCTTAACCCCGGCATTCTGGCGGTGATGATGGGGGCAAAGACCCCGGCCCAGCTTGCCGCGGAATATGAAGCCTGGGTCGCGGCGAACGATTCAAACCGGCGTAAGTAGGCCGGGTTTTAGGACGAACTCCCCGGAGCTTTGTTTCCGGGGAGTATAGTTCCCTGACGACGTATGAATTATCAAACGTATAAAAAGGTAAGTTGTCTTAGTTTTATTCTGCCCGCTTTTTTGATTTTTATTGGGGTGATAATTTTCCCCGTGATCTTCAGTTTCGCTTTGGGTTTTACCCAGTGGAAGGGATACGGGGAAATGCGATTCGTGGGTCCGGACAACTATATCCGGATGTTTCGGGACCCGGTGTTTTATATAGGCCTGCGGAACAACGTTATGATCGTCCTGGTTTCCGTCTTTGGCCAAATTCCCCTGGGGCTGCTCCTGGCCTATATGCTCCACCGGAAAATGGTAAAAAAATCCAACCTTTTTGAGGTGCTGATCTTTCTTCCCATTACAATTTCTTCGGTCATCGTGGCCCAGCTTTGGAACCGGATCTTCTCCCCCGTGGGTATCTTTACCGCCATGATGCGGACCCTCACCGGAAACCCGGACTATATTCTAAGCATCGTGGAGAACCAGGCCCTGGCCATCGTGCCCATCATGTTTGTGTTACTCTGGCAGCACACCAGCCTCTATATGGTGATCTTCCTGGCCAATATGCAGCGGATCCCCAATACGGTGCTGGAAGCCGCCCGGATGGAAGGGGCCGGGGAGGGGACGATCTTTGCCCGGATCATCACGCCCATGCTGGGATATGTTATTTTTATCAATTCAATCCTCGCCATTTCCGGAAGTTTCAAGAGCTTCGATCTGATATATTCCATGACCGGCGGCGGCCCCGCCCATTACACCGAGGTCATCGCGGTTTATATGTATAACACCACCTTTGTCCATCAAAATTACGGATACGGGAGCGCCCTGTCCATAATTATCATCATTTTTATTGTCCTTTCGATCCTCCTAACCCGGGGCGTTTCGAGGATTTTTAAGGTGGAATGATATGATCCCTCCCTCCGCACTCCAGCGGGCGTCCCTTTCCTGGCGGATAAGCGCCTATGTGTTGATGCTGGTCTTCGCCATACTCACCATTTTCCCCCTGATATGGCTGGCCTATTCATCCTTAAAACCCCATGCGGAGATCATCCGTTATCCCCTGGGGCTGCCCAAAGCGCCCACCTTCAACAACTATATCCGGGCCTGGACCATGGGCGGCCTGGGGATATCCCTGGCCAACAGCTTTATCTACACCATCACGGCTACTCTGGCGACCCTTTTCCTCGCCCTGGCCGCCGCCTTTGGGATAACCAAATTCCCCTTCAAGTTCAACGCTTTTTTTGTCGGCGCCTTTGCCCTGGGGCTGATGATCACGGTTCACGCGGTGATCATCCCCCTCTTTCTTGCGGAAGTAAGAATCGGCATCATCAACCGCCGCATGGGGGTAATTCTGCCCTATATCGCCTTCGACCTCCCCATGTCGATTATGATCGCCATCTCCTACCTCAAGGGCATCCCCGACGCCCTTATTGAATCCGCGGAGATCGACGGGGCCAAATACGGGTATGTCTTCTGGCGGATGATCCTGCCCCTCTCCACCCCGGTAATCGCCACCATGGTGATCCTCTCCTTTTTGCGGCACTGGAACGAGTTCCTCTTTGTGTTTGTTTTTACCACCAAGGCTGTCCTAAAAAGTCTCCCCGTGGCCATCGCCCAATTTGCGGGGCGGCTGAATATCGAATACGGTCTCCAGTACGCGTCCCTGGTGATCGGAATCTTCCCCATGATATTGTTTTATTTCTTTTTCCACACCCAGCTTATCGAGGGTTTCGGCGAAGGGGCTTTAAAGGAATGAATTAAGATTTTGCCGATCCCTTACTTGTCTCACCGCTTTTATAATTTCCCGTCAACGAACCGTTGTTTTTTTGAAACAACTTCAATTTATTTTATAGGAGGTTTCCATGCGTATCCTATCAGGCGGCATGAACCACGAATCCAATACCCTTAACCCCATCATCACCGGGTCCGAAGAGTTTGTCGTTTTTTATGGGGATGAGATGCTTAAAAAGGGGCTGCTGCCCGGTTATGCTTCCACCGGCATCATCAAGGCCCTTCAGGAGGGGGGCTGCGAAATAGTCCCCACCGTACTGGCCCGGGCGGTCCCCAACGGGGTGGTGTCCGCGGCCTTTTATCAAAAACTTAAAAGGGAATTTATCCGCCGGACCAAAGAAGCCCTGGCCCGGGGGCCCCTGGACGGGGTCTGTCTGGCCCTCCACGGCTCCATGAAGGTGGAAGGTATGGGCTGCGCCGAGGGGGATCTCCTCGGTGCCCTGCGGGAACTCCTCCCGGAAGTTCCCGTAACCGTGGCCCTGGACATGCACGCCACGATCACCCCGGAGATGCTCCGGGGCGCGGACGGCTTTGTGGGGTACAAGACCGCCCCCCATGTGGACTGCCCGGAAACCGGGGCCCACGCCGCCCGGATGCTCCTTTCTGCCCTTAAGACCGGGAAAAAGCTCGCCACCGCCTGTCACCGGGTCCCCATGCTTATTGCGGGAGAAAAGTCCGAATCCGAAGCGGAGCCCATGATCTCCCTCATTGAGGCGTGCCGCCGGGTCGAAACGCGGCCCGGCATCCTGGCGGCCTCCTTCCTCCTGGGTTTCCCCTGGGCGGACGATGAGCATAACGGGGTGTCCGCCCTGGTCACCGGGTTTGAGGATGCGCCGGGGCTGGAGGCCGCCGCCGGGGAACTGGCCGCGGCTTTCTGGGCCCGCCGGGGGGACTTTGCCTTTCGCAGTGAATTTTACGCCCCCAGGGAAGCCCTGGCCGTGGCATACCGGGCGGTGCTGGAGGCCGGGGAACGGCCGGTCTTTGTCTCCGATTCCGGGGACAACCCCACCGCCGGGGCCGCCGGGGACGCCACGGATATGCTGGAACGGGTTCTGGAAACCCTGGACACCGCGGAAAAGCTCCCCACCCCCCTGCTGTACAGCGGCTTCTACGACGCCCCGGCAGTGGCGGCCTGCCTCAAGGCCGGAACCGGCGCGGAATTGGACCTGACCATCGGTGGCAACTGGGACACCCTGAACGGCCGCAAGATCCCCCTCCGGGTGCGGGTCGAAAACACAGTCCGGAATTTTGGCCCCTTTCACGCGGACCTGGTCCTGGTCTCCCACCGTAATTTACGGATCACCCTTACCTCCAAACACATCGGCTTTGGCGATGAAGATCTCCTTCCCGTCCTGGGGATAAACCCCGCGGATTACTGCCTGGTGGTGGTTAAACTGGGATACCTGGAACCCTGCTTCCGCTCCATTGCCGCCCGGGCCATCATGGCCACTTCCCGGGGCTGCTCCAACGAAGTCCTGGAAACGATTCCCTACAAGAAGATCCGGCGGCCCCTCTACCCCCTGGACCCCGGTATGGAATGGGGGGCTTAAAAAAGAAAGTATTTTATAAATCATTGGGGATATGGCTAAATAAAATAATATTTACAAAGTGGATTGGTTTTTAACAACTCTATCCCTTAATCCCCGATGTGGCGATTCCCTGAATAAAGTAGCGCTGCAGAGAAAGGAAGATAAGAAACACCGGAATAAGGGCGACCACGCTGGCCGCCATGATAAGACCGTATTCGCTTGAGTATTGGGAGATAAACATCCGCAGCCCTATCTGGATGGTTTTAAGTTCCGTCCTGGTAAGGTAGATCATGGGTCCCAGGAAATCGTTCCAGGTAGTAACAAAGGTAATTATCGTAAGGGTGGAAAGGGCCGGCTTTGACAGGGGGAGTATAATCCTAAGCCAGACGCCGTATTCGCTGAGCCCGTCCATACGGGCGGATTCCCGCAGTTCGTCAGGAATGCTTTCGTAGAACTGGCGCATCATAAAAACCCCAAACGCGGAGAACGCCTGGAGACAGACGATGGCCATGTGGGTATTGTTGAGGCCCATGGTCCGCATCATGATAAACTGGGGTACCATGTAAGCCTGCCAGGGAACGGCGATGGTGGCAATGTAACCGAGGAAGAGTCCCTTCCGTCCGGGAAACCGCAGTTTCGCAAAGGCATAAGCCGCAAAGCTGGAACTCAAGAGCTGGAGGATGGTGACGATAATCGAAAGTTTTACGGTGTTTAGAATAAAGGTTCCCAGGGGGATCTTGGTCCAGATATCGGAATAGTTTTTCCACCGGGGCTCTTTGGGGATCCACTCTATGGGAAAGGTGAATACATCCTTGCTCAGCTTTAACGATGAAGAGAGCATCCATATAAAGGGAACTATCATAACCAGGGCGGTAAGAACGAGAAGCAAATAGATTAAAAACTTATACAGATACCGGGAGGGTCCGGCTTGTGTCCGTGATATAACCATGACAAGGCCTCTTATTGATCAAGCTGCTTCTCGCCCCGGAATTGGATCAGGGTAATTCCCAGGACCAGTATGAAAAGTACCATGGCGATAGCGCTGGCATATCCGAATTCCAGGGAACGAAAGGCGGTATTGTAGATCTGGTAAACCAAAACCCTGGTGGTGTTGGTAAGCTGATTGTCGCCCCCCGCAAAGAGGTTAATAAAAATGTCGTATACCTTAAAGGAACTGATAATAAGCATCATCACAATAAAGAAGGTCGTAGGGGCAAGCTGGGGAATGGTAACATGGCGGAACCGCTGCCAGTTATTGGCCCCGTCCAGATTCGCCGCTTCATAGAGATCCGGATTCACCCCCTGGAGCCCCGCAAGGTAGATAACCATATAATAGCCCATGTTCTTCCAAACACTAAAGAAGATAACCGTAGGGAGAGCCCAATACCGGTCCGCCGCCCAGCCGGGAAGCTGCTCGACCGGGATATTCAGCAGCGCGGAAAGCAGATTATTAACCGGCCCCCTGGTGGGGCTAAAGATAAAGTTCCATACCGCGGCCACCGCCACCAGGGACGCCACATAGGGGAAAAAAGACACGGTACGAAAAAAGTTGCGGCCCCTTGTCTTCTGATTAAGCAGGATGGCCAGCAAAAGGGAACACCCCAGGGTAAGGGGTACTACCCCGCCGGTATACAGGATGGTGTTCCAAAGGGCCCGCAGAAAAATTCCATCCTGAAAAAGGCGGATAAAGTTTTCGAGCCCCGCAAATTCAATAGGGTTTGCCCCGTCCCATTTAAGAAACGCCAGGATCAGGGCAAAGCCCAGGGGAATAAGGGTGAATACGGCAAAGCCAATAAAATTCGGAGCAATGAAACTATAGGCAACCAGGATCTCCCTTCTTCTTCTTGCCTGTCTTTCATTAAGGGCGGTCCTTGTACCGACACTGTGTTTGACCATTGCCGTATTCCTTCTCCGCGTTATAATCAGCGTCCCAGAACCGCTTGTACCCGGCTGTTCATTTCCTGAATACCCTGCCGGACGGCGACGTTTTTAGTCATAATGCTATCATGTACTTCGTTCAGGATAATTTCGATGTCGGCGCTTTTGTCGTGCAGGGGCATCTCCAGGTAGGTCTTATACACATTAAGGGCCTCCCTGCTGTTCGCATCGGTGGGGAAACCGGGCATACCGGCAATGGCGGCGATAACTTCCTGATTCATGATAGCCGGAATGGTTCCGGTCCTTGCCAGTAACGCGGCGGCTTCGGGGCCGGAAACAAATTTCATAAAGTCCAGGGCGGCTTCCTTGTTTTTTGAATTCCTGTTTACCGCAATGGAGGTGATGGTTCCCAGGGTGGTACCCGCCGGTACGCCATCGGGGTGGGGATATTTAGCCAGCCCCCAGTTTTTGGAAAGGGCCTCCCCGCTTTTTACCTTGTCAATTTGGGTGGCGATAAACCAGGTCCCCATATTCATCATGGCAATTTGGTTGTTGAAGAAGGCCCCGGAATAATGGGTCCCCGAGGTCTTGAGGGTCGCATAGCTTTGCACGATTCCGTCATCCTGTTCCTTTAGTACCCGTTCATAAATGGGGGCCAGGAAATCATAGGAACCGTCCACAATGGTATGTTTCCCGTCCAGGATACCAAAGAGGGATACCGCGCTGCGCCAGGTGTGGTAGTGGGCGCCGTAGGTTTTGCCGGCGCCGCTTCCCCTGGTAACCCTGCGTGCCAGGGCATCGTACTGATCCAGGGTCAGATCGTTACTTGGATAGGGAACCCCCGCGGCATCGAAGAGATCCTTGTTGTAGAAAATCAGCCAAAAGTCACTGCGGAAGGGCAGGGCATACACTTCACCGTTTACGGCGATCTGTTCGGTGGTCCCGCCGTAAAGGGCGGTATCAATATTTGCCGATCTAATATAGCTGTTAAGGGGTTCCAGCCGGTTCTGCCTTACCAGATTGGCATAGCCGGGAATATCCTTAATGGCCAATACATCCAGGTCTGCGCCTCCGGAAAGCTGGGTCCCCAGAACGGTCATAAAGTCGGCGCTTCCCAGATCGATTAATTCGATCTTTACATTGGGATTTTTTGCCTGATAGGTCTCTACCAGGGGCTTATAATAGACGGTCAGGTCAAGGTCCCATATGGCCCATTTGATGGTAACGGGACCGCCGCTTCCTCCCGCCGTGGTCGTGGTATCCTTTGAGGCCCCGGCAAACACCGGGATACTCAACACGCAAAGGGTTAAGACAAGAACTGTCAAAATCAATTTGTTTTTCATAAACGCCTCCTCATAACTTATAACTCCCCAAGGAGCAATTCCCTATTAGTGTAAGCCCTGTTTTTCAAAAGGGGGAATGGAAAATCTTATCTACTTAATTTATTATTTTTAGGTTGTTTTGCCGGATTCTTTCAATATGTCCCCAAGGATGTATAATCTTATAAAAAAACAGTAAAATTTCTCTTAGGGGCGGAAAAAGCCCATAAAAGGCGCTATCCCATGCGTTCCATCCTCGCCCAGCCGCCTTATTGCCAAAAACAGCAAAGCGGGGTATATTTAGTTCATATGGAGGAAATCATGGGTACGAAGGTTAAACCGGTGCAGCCCACGGAGATAAAAGACAAAAAAATCATCCGGGAGGTTATAGAGCAGATTCGCAAGCCTATCCCTCAATCCATTGAGAAAAAACTCAAGAAAGAAGATGAACTCATTATGAAATTTTTCAAATAGGTTTATTTCAGTGAAATTCAGTAAAACGGTTGGCAGTACGGCTTTCAAGCTGGAACAACTGGATCCGGGTGCGCCATTAGGCTGCTTCGCCTGTCCTGTAGAGGAATATAACGTATATCTCCATAAAGAAGCCGTACAATCCCAGAACGATCATGTGGCCTTGACCTGGCTTCTGCGGGAACGTTCCACAGGGAAAATTGCCGCTTATATGTCCCTGATTGCGGACGCTATCAAACTCTCGGTTTCCGAGAAAGAACTGCATGATCTCAAGTATCCGTTTAAGACTATTCCCGCTATAAAAATTGCCAAACTTGCTGTTTCTACGGATTTTAGCAATAAATACAAGGGAATTGGTTCATTTATGATTGACTCGGCCCGTACCATCGCCCGTAAATGTAATGAACATTATTGCGCCTGCCGTTTTCTTACCGTGGACGCGGATGTTGAACACAATGAAGGTGTCCGTGTCTTTTACGAAAAAAACAATTTTATTCCAAACAGCGAACTCTATAACAAAAACCGCAAGACAATCAGTATGCGTAAAGACCTGTACCGGTAAAACCGCATAACCCATTTCACCGATAATTGTTTTATTCTCTCTACCGCTATCATCCCCAGGTAATTTACTCAATATGTAACTATTTACCTATTGGAATAATCGTTTGATAACCCCCT